>DASVSE010000409.1:0-7508 GCA_036388235.1 Rubricoccaceae bacterium
CTACGTACCTGTGCTTCCCGAGGGCTGGACGCTTGAAGAGGCGACGACCGAGCGTCTCGAAAGCGATGGGACGATGTACCCCGGCTACGAACTCCACTACCGGACGGCCTCGCAGACGTGCCTGCATCTCATGGCCGCCTCGGAGGGGCTCGGGGACGTCTTCACGATGGAGCCGCCGCACACGCGCGATCTCACCATCCCCGGCGTCCCGTCGGACGGCCCGGCCGTACTCGGCTGGGGCATTCCTGGCGAGACGGCCGAGAACTGGGAAGACGGCCGCGTCGCGACCGAGTGGTTCCAGACGGGCCGTTTCTCGCTCTCGCTCCAGACGCCCGACGCGACGGAGGCATGCGGGCCGGTCTCGCCCGAGGACGCCGAGGCGTTCCTCCTCTCGCTCCGCGCCCTCGACCCCGAGGACGACGCGCGCGGCTGATCCCCTTCAGGCGGGGACCGTCCTCCGCCAGATCTCGACGTCCCTCTCACACCCACACCGCGCTATGCCGTCTCTGTTCCTCCGCGCCCTGATGGGCGCCCTGCTGATCCTCTCCGCCTGTACGCCCGACGCGCCGGCCACAGACGCCCCGCCCGACGCTGACCGTGCGGCCGAGCCGCAGGGCACCTTCTCGGGCACGAAGGCCGAACGCGCTGCCGCCGCTGGCCTCTCAGACGAACAGGTCGCCGTGCTCGACTCGGCCGGCGTCCCCGTTTACGTTCCCACCCTCCCCGACGGCTGGACGCTGGTGGAGGCCGTTACGAATCGAGACGAGCAGTACGACCCATCCGTCCCGTTCTACTCGCTGACGTACCTGACCCCCGACACCACCCACGTGTTCGTCTACGGGACAGATGGGCCAGAGGTGCCGTGGGCGAGCGCCCCGTCGAACACGCGCGACGTGGCCGTCCCCGGCATTCCGTCGGCCGGGCTCGTAAAGCTCGGGTGGGGCGGCGCGGGAGAACAGTCAGATGAGTGGAAGGGCGGCATCGTCTCGAGCGAGGGGTTCGGGGAGAACGGGCGTACGTACGCGGTCGGGACCACCTACGAGGAGGACCAACGGGTGGCCTCGGTCGCGGATGTCGAGACGATCCTCGCGTCGCTCCGCGCGCTGGACCCGGAGATGGACGTCGCGCCGAACTAAAGGAGCCGTCTCTGGCGAATCGGGCCTTGCGGAGTATCCCGCTCGGCCACCGCGTGCCCGATCCAAATATCTCGCTCAGACGGGCGCTGGGTATAGCGGGGCACGCACTCGTGGAAACCGCGATACGCTAGCAGTTGACCCTTGAGATCGCAGAAGGTGCTAATCGATCGACGTTCGGTATCCTCATCCAGCCTTGCAGCCCGAGGGCGGGCCTCGCGCAACTCACCCACCCAAACTCTCATGCCTACGTTCTCGCCCGCTGCACGCGCGCTCTTCTTCGGCGCTCTCACCCTCTCCGCCTGTACGTCCGACGAGCCAGCCGCCGACGCCGGCACGGCTGACACGACGGCGCCCGCGCAGGCTGACGTCTCGGGCACGATGGCCGAGCGCGCTGCGGCCGCCGGTATCTCGGACGAAGACGTCGCCTATCTCGACTCGACTGAAGTCCCCGTCTACCTTCCCTCCCTGCCTGAGGGCTGGCGGCTCGAAGAGGTCTTCACGGAGCGGGACAATGAGAACGACACCTTCGTCCACTTCTACTCGGCGACGTACCGCACCCCCGATAGCACGTGTGTCTCCATCTCCGGGTCGGAAGGGCCTGGCGAGGCCTTTCCGACGGCCCCGCCGAACGAGCGTACGGTGACCGTCGCAGGCGTCCCGACGAACGGCCCGGTCCGGCTCGGATGGGGAGTCGCTGGCCAGGAGGGCCCGGGCTGGGAGGGTGGTCTCGTCGCAACCGAGGCCTTCGGGACGGGCGAGCACTCGTACGTGGTCGGGACGTCCGACGAGGAGGGGTGCCAGGTGGCCTCGCCCGAGGACGTCGAGACGTTCCTCACCTCGCTCCGTGCGCTGGATCCGGCCCTGGACGCCTAGCTCACAAGAAGCGCCCGTCTCCGACGCCTCCGGCCCGGCCGAGCCTCGCGCTCAGCCGGGCCGTGTGACGCAGGGCCGGCGCCGACCGGGCTAGCTTGGCCGGATGCCCCACTGTGTCGGAGTCGTCCCGCTCGCGCCCGTCGAGGGCGTGTTTACGTACCGCATGCCCGCGGCCCTCGCCGGGGAGGCGGGCGTCGGGGCGCGCGTGCTCATCCCGTTCGGCCGTCGGACCGTCACGGGCGTCGTCGTTCAGGCCGACGCCGAGGCATCGGAGACGGCGCGCGAGATCGTGGACGTGCTCGACCCGCCCGAGACCGGCCTCACGGCCGAGCTGCTCGCGCTCACGCAGTGGGTCGCGGCGTACACCCTCTGCTCATGGGGTGAGGCGCTGCGGGCTGCACTGCCAAGCGGGACCGACGTCGAGAGCCGCCGGACGGTTCGCGCCCAGGTGGCGTCGTGGCCCGACGCGGACGGGCAGGCCGTGCTCGACGCCCTCGCCGGCCGCGACGGACTCACGACCGCTGCTCTCGCCGAAGCGCTTGGTCGTGCGACGGCCCCGACGAGCCTGCTGCGCCGCATGGAAGCGGCCGGCGCCGTCTCGGTCGAGGATGAGATGCAGGCCGCTCGGGCTCGCCCGCGCGTTATGAAGCACCTGCGCCTCGCGTCTGGGGGCGACGGGGCGGCCGGCCGCGACGGGGCCACGGGCGACAAGCAGCGCCTGCTCCTCGACCTGCTCGCGCGTGGGCCTCAGCGGCAGGCCGAGGCGCTCCGCGAAGCCGGAGCGAGCGCCTCGACAGTTGCCTCGCTCGCCCGCCTCGGGCTCGTCGACGTCTACGACGCCGAGGTCGAGCGCCGCGCGGATGGCCTCGACGAAGACCCGCCCGCGCCGCCGCCGGCGCTCGACCTGCACCCAGCCCAGACGGCTGCCCTCGCTGCCATCGTCGGGGCCGTCGAGGCGCACCGTCCCGCAACGTTTCTGCTCGACGGCGTGACGGGCTCGGGCAAGACCGAGGTGTACCTCCGCGCGCTCCGCGCGTGCCTCGACGCGGGTCGCACAGCCCTCGTGCTCGTGCCCGAGATCGCGCTCACACCGCAAACCGTCCGCCGCTTCACGGCCCACTTCCCCGGCCGCGTCGCCGTGATGCACAGCCGCATGAGCCCTGGCGAGCGCCTCGACGCGTGGACGCGCATCCGGAGCGGACGCTACCCGGTGGTTGTGGGGCCGCGGAGCGCGGTCTTTGCACCCGTCGAGCGGCTCGGCCTCATCGTCGTGGATGAGGAGCACGAGGCGAGCTACAAGCAGTTCGACCCCGCCCCGCGCTACCATGCTCGAGACGTCGCCGTGATGCGCGCGCACCGGGCAGGCGCCGTCTGTGTGCTCGGGAGCGCCACGCCGAGCCTCGAAACCGTCGCCAACGTGCGCGCGGGCAAGTACGTCCGTCTGGAGATGGCCGAGCGCGTGCCCGTCAACGGGCGCGAGCCCGCGCCGCTCCCGCCGGTCCGCGTCGTGGACCTCACGCGCGAGCGCGAGATTCGGCGTCTCAAAGGAGCCCTCTCGCACCCGCTCCGCGAGGCGATCCAGGCCCGCCTCGACCGAGGCGAGCAGACGATTCTGCTGCAGAACCGCCGCGGCTACGCGCCAGTCCTGCAGTGCGAGGACTGCGGCCACACGCCCATGTGCCGCGATTGCGCCGTCTCGCTGACGGTCCACAAGACCTCGCGCAACCTGCGCTGCCACACGTGCGGCCGAGCCGAACGCCTGCCGCAGATGTGCCCGTCGTGTGGTGGGCCTGACCTCCGGCAGTTAGGAGCGGGCACGCAACGCGTCGAGGAAGAGGTTGCCGATGTCTTCCCCGAGGCGCGCGTTCTGCGGATGGACCTCGACACAACCGCGCGCCGCGGCGCACACCGGCAGCTGCTCGACCGCTTCGGCCGCGGCGAGGCGGACATCCTGCTCGGCACACAGATGGTCGCCAAAGGCCTCGATTTTCCGCGCGTGACGCTCGTCGGCGTCGTGGATGCCGACACGGGGATGCTGCTGCCGGACTTCCGTGCATCCGAGCGCGCGTTCCAACTCCTCGCGCAGGTTGCCGGCCGCGCTGGCCGGCACGACCTCCCCGGCGAAGTCTTCCTGCAGACGCGTAACCCGGATCATCCGGCGGTCCGCTTTGCGCTCGCCCACGATGTTGCCGGCTTCGCCCGCCACGAGATGAGCGAGCGGCAGCTGCTGGACTACCCGCCGTTCGTGCGCCTCGTCGGCGTCGAGTTCAAGGGCCCGCACGACCGCTCGACGCGCGACTTTGCCGACCGCTGGACGGTCGCGTTGCATCGCGAGGCGGGCACGATCGCAGGCACGTCGGTCCTCGGGCCGGTCCCGGCGTTCGTGGGCCGGATCAAGGGCTTCTGGCGGGTCCACACGCTGCTCAAGGCGCCGCGTGCACTGCCCTCGTCGGTGCTCGGCGCTGCTCTCCGACGTGTCGTCGCGGCCGTTCCACCGCCTAACGGGCACCGGGTCAACGTGGACGTAGACCCGGTCGGGCTGTTTTGACGCAGGACCGAGATCGTGCTCGGGGAGGGCCCGAGCACTGCGTGCAGCTGTTCCGGAATTAGCCCCGGCGACGGACCTTGGAATCAGGCATAGTGGGTTAGAGCGGTCCCTTCTCCTCCACTTCCATGCGCTCTTTTCCTCTCGCCGCACTCCTCCTTGCGGCCCCAGCCTTCGCTCAGACCGCCCCGACGACCGGAACGGCTGACGCGCGCGCGGACGCTTCGCAGCCCTTCAACCAGACCGCGGATCAACTCCGCGCCGACCCGACCGGTATCGACACCCGGACGGTTACCCCGCGCGACGGTGCAGACGTCCTCGTCCTCCGGAACCCGACGCTCGATACGCGGAGCTTCGACCGGCTCGACCGCGACGTGCGTTCGCTCGGTCAGGACCCGAACGCGGCTCGCTTCGCGCAAGAACGGGACGCCCTTCGCCGCGACTACGACGCGCTCGGCGCGACGGCCACCCCCGAAGCCCGCATGCGGGTGATGCAGCGCTACGAGGACCTCGACGCTAGCGTTGCGATGTCGCGAATGAACATGGCCTCGCGCGCCGACTTCTTCCGCATGGCCGACGACCGGATGCAGGCCTATGACCGCGACATCCAGGCGTCGCGCGCCGCCTTCCTGTCCGCGACGGGCGACGCACGCGCCGAGCGTGCCGCCGAACTCATCCGCCTCCGGCGCCAGCGCGACATGTACCGCAACGAGGTCTTCTCCGTCCGCGGCGCGGGCGCCAGCGGCTTCGAGGCGGCTCGCCGCACGGCAGCGCAGAACCTCTCGCGCTACGACACCGAGTTCCGGACCGGCCGCCGCAACCTCATGGCGCAGGGTTCGATGGGCACCCAGGGTTCGATGGGCTCAATGGGCACTCAGAACTCACAGGGCACCCAGGGCGCGGCGGGCACCCAAGGCTCGATGGGCGCTCAGGGCATCCAGCGCTCGACAGGCACCCAGGGCTCGGCTGGCTCGATGGGCTCACAGGGTACTCAGGGTTCGACGGCGACTCAGGGCTCGATGGGCACCGGCACGCAGGGGGCTCAAGGCTCGATGGGCACTCAGGGTACCCAGGGCACGACCGGCTCGCAGGGCTCGACAGGTACCCAGGGTTCACAGCCGGCCGGTAGCGGCTCGACGACTCCCCGCAACTAAGGTTCGCGTCTCAGGCCGTGTTCGCGCGGGCGGACGTCTTTCGGGGCGCCCGCCCGCGTCTGTTCAGGGCGTCGGGACGGCGAGCACGCGCAGAATCTGACCTGCGAGCGCGTCAAGCGGTCCGGCCGCTCCCGTGTTGGCGAGCAGCACCACGCCCGCATCTGCCTCGGGCAGCACCCCGACGAACGCGACAGACCCGAAGGTGGCGCCGTTGTGGAAGATGCCGCGCACCGGCCCTGCTGCCTCGGGCAAGAGGTGCCACGCGAGGCCGACGCGGAAGCGTCCGGCCGAAGCTGACCGCGGCGTCGCCGCGAGGCGAATTGCGCCGGCCAGTGCGGGCGCACGCTCCGGCCGCGCGACGGCTTCAGCAAGCGTCAGCAGGTCCGCCGTATTGGAGCGGAGGCCACCGGCTCCGGCAAGCGCATCCGTCCACGACCACGGGGCGATGGGCGTGCCCGATGTCGTGTGCGGCTGCGCGGCGTCCCCGCTCATCGTTGTCGCGGTCAGCCCGAGCGGCCCGGCGACGTCGCGTTCCAGAAGGGCTTCGACGCCTACACCTGCGCGCCGCGCAAGTACCCACGCGAGCAGCCCGGTCCCGACATTCGAGTAGCTGTAGCCCGCCCCGGCCGAGTCCGGCCGAACGGTCGCGGCGAAGCGCATCAGGTCTGCCTCGTCATAGTCCGCGTAGGGATCGAGAATCGAGGTGGGCATGAACGGCACCGGCAGGCGCGGCAGGCCCGAGGTATGCGACGCAAGGTCCCCGAGCGTGATGGGCCGCCCGACCGTCGTGAGGCGGACCGAGTCAGGCAAGAGATCCTGAACGGGGGTGTCGAGCGTGACCTCGCCGCGACCGACTGCCTGCGCGAGCGCAAGCGACGTGAAGGCTTTCGTCACCGACCCGACCTCGTACCGCGTCTGCGCGTCGGGTGCCATACCGTCCACGAGCCCGTAGCCTGCGACGCTCCGCACGCCGCCGCGCGTGAGGGCGACGACGAGCGACGGCGCACCTGTCTCGGCCACGAACGCCCGTGCGAGCGAGTCGATGCGGGCCGGGAGGTCTTGGGCGCGGGCAGGCAGCGCGGTCAGCAGGGCCAACGCGACGAGGGCAAGGCGTCCGGACATGAGCGAGGGGGGGAGGGGAGCGGGCGTCACGGGGCAGTCCGTGAGTCGGTTGCACAGGCTACCCTGTTTTGCGCCCCAGATTCCCAGTCCCTTCGCACGGCGGCGCCCGCCGGCGTTGGTATGTTGCGCGTCGCCGGCCGCTCTAGGGCCTGCCGGCAGAGTGAGGGCACGTCCCGTACGACCAGCTCCTCCTGAACTCCGCCAGGGCCGGAAGGCAGCAACGGTAGGGAGTCGATGCGGTGCGATACGGATCGCGTGCCCTCACTCTTTTGGTTATGCGCTCGTGGGGCATAGGGGCTGGGCGAGGCGCCCCGGATTCGCCCCCGATTCCCGGGCGCCAGGCAGGGCCGGGCTACCTTCGGAGCCGTCCCATCCCCGACTCCAATGGTTCTCCCGATTGCCCAGGCCGGGCCCGCCCTGTTTGGCGGGTCGATGCTGCCGCTCTTCGCGGCCCTCTTTCTCGTGATGTACTTCACGATGATTCGCCCGCAGGCCCGGGCGGCCAAGGCCCACCGCGCGCTCGTCGAGGGTCTCCAGAAGGGCGACCGCGTCGTCACGCAGGGCGGCATCCACGGCACGCTCACCCGCGTCGACGACACGACCGTCGTGATGTCGGTCGAGGACGGGACGCGCATTCGCGTCGAGCGCTCGCGCGTCGCGGCGGTCCTCAACAAGGAC
>DASVSE010000410.1:0-1713 GCA_036388235.1 Rubricoccaceae bacterium
GGGGCGGGTCTAGGGGCTGGGCGCGTCCGGACGACGCAGCCACGGTCACGACGGCAGCGAGGGCGAGAAGGCGGACAGCGGGCGCGACGGACATCGGGCGGGGCGGCAGGTCTAGGAAAATAGACGGTTCGGCCGAATCCAGTGCTCTCTCGACCATGCCAGGGTCACGCGCTACGGTCCTGGCCAAACAGGCGGTCGTAGGCGGCAATCGCGACGCCGAGCGACCCGCCGGCGATGCCGTACGTGAGCGGCGCCCCGACGCGGGCGAGCGTCTCGGGCGGCAGGGCGACGACGGCTATGGCCGCCACGCCAAGCGCGACGACGAGGTTGAGTGCCGCCCCACGCCACAGCCCGAGGTAGGCCAGTCCGGCGCCGGGCAGAACGAAGTTGAGGCCCATCGCGAGCCACTTCAGCTTGGGAGGACGGTCAGGTGGGTCGGGCACAGCAAACCGGTCGGGTGTCGCGTCCGAACGTTCGGCGCTGCGCCGGGTGCCCTACCGAAGCAGGCCCCCTCCCAGCCCCACGGCGAACAGGACGGCCAGCCAGAGCAGCGGCAGCGCGTGCAGCCACCACCGCCCGTGCCACCGCCGCGCGACGCCGACCGCGGCGAGCAGCAGCAGCAGGCCCGGCGGACCGACTAGGAGCGCGCCGAGTATCTCGAACCCCCCTCCGTGCGGTGGCGCGTCCCATGCGGAGATCCCGAGCGCGACAAAGAGCACGCCGAGGCCAGTCAGAAGGACGCCGAGCACGGCGTCGAGGGCGACGACCGTACGCTCGGCGCGGGTCAGCGGGAGGGCAGGCGGCAGCGTTTCCATCGCCCGAAGATCGCCGCGAAACAGACGCGGGGCGCGAACCCGAAGGTCCGCGCCCCGCGACGGTGCAGCGGGTGATGCCGCCTAGTTGATGATCGCCGCGACGGACGCGAGCAGCAGCAGGGCGACGATGTTGATGATCTTGATCATCGGGTTCACCGCCGGACCGGCCGTGTCCTTGTACGGGTCGCCGACGGTGTCACCGGTCACGGACGCCTTGTGGGCTTCGGAGCCCTTGCCGCCGTGGTGGCCCTCCTCGATGTACTTCTTGGCGTTGTCCCACGCGCCGCCGCCCGAGGTCATCGAGATGGCGACGAACAGGCCCGTCACGATCGTCCCGAGGAGCATGGCGCCGAGGGCCGAGAAGGCCTGCCCGAGATCGGCTGCGGCCCACACGACGAAGAACAGCAGGATCGGGGCGAAGACCGGCAGCAGGCTCGGGGCGACCATCTCGCGGATGGCGGCCTTCGTCAGCAGGTCGACCGCGCGGCCGTAGTCCGGCGTCTGCGTGCCCTTCATGATGCCCGGCATCTCGCGGAACTGGCGGCGGACCTCCTCGACGACCGCGCCGGCGGCGCGGCCGACGGCCGTCATGCCCATCGCCGAGAACAGGTACGGCAGCAGACCGCCGATGAACAGGCCAACCACGACGTACGGGTTCTGGAGCAGGAACGACGTCTCGACGTCGGGGAAGTAGTTCTCGAGGTCCTGGGTGTAGGACGCGAAGAGGACGAGCGCGGCGAGCCCGGCCGAGCCGATGGCGTAGCCCTTCGTGATCGCCTTGGTCGTGTTGCCGACCGCGTCGAGGGCGTCCGTCGTGACGCGGACCTCGGGGTCGAGGCCGGCCATCTCGGCGATACCGCCCGCGTTGTCGGTCACTGGCCCGTAGGCGTCGAGCGCG
>DASVSE010000411.1:0-2094 GCA_036388235.1 Rubricoccaceae bacterium
GCCTCGGCCCACGTGAGCGTGTCGAGGACGACGGCCGGGGGGCGCTGCGCTCGTACGGGTGCGGAACTGCTGGCGAGCAGCGCGAGCGTCAGCAGGAGCCTGACCCGATCTGGCATCGCTCTCAGTTTCATCTCATGGTGGTTCTGCATCATACAGGGGCACTCGCCGGCGGCACCGGCTCGAAGGTAGGGGAACCACGTCGGCAATCGGTCAGCGAGTCGTCCTCACTGCGGACCCCAGGGTCGCTCCGGCCGAGAGGGCTCGGGGCCCCTTCGCCCGGGTGGGGGTTTCGTTCGGTCGTCCGGGTCACGCAGACGTCGCCCGAACCGACTGCACGGACAACCCCCGGAGAGCAAAACCCCACGGCTGTATGGAGGGGAGGGAGCGCTGCTCTTGGCTCCCCGCTCTAGACGAGGGCTAGGCGTACCCGCGCCGGGCATCCCGCAATCCCCGGCAGTACTGTGTCTCGTGGCCGAGATGCACAAACCCTTAATCCATAAACGAAATCGTCTGATACCCCTGCCTCTGGCCTCTCGGGCAATCCTCGTGAGCAGAAAGGGTCGCAAACGGATAAGCCGTTATCCTGCCGGCGTCTTCCCCTGTCGCCGTCCTCAACTCCATTTCCTCCGTTCCTGATGAGCCGTTTGCTCGCTGCCGTTCTTGCCCTCTCCTTCGTCGCTCCGGCGATGGCACAGAACCGCCCCGATGTGCCGCCCGCCGCGATCGATGCGGCCTTCGGATTCCTTCGGGCACAGGCAGCCACAAACGGATTCGCCGCAGGCGACGTCACCGAGCTCTCGGTCTCCGATGGACACACGAGTGCGCTCTCGGGCCTGACCTACGTCTACGTCCGCCAGCAACTCGACGGCCTCGACATCATCGGGACCCAGACCACCGTTGCCGTCGGGCGCGACGGACGCGTTGCCTATTCAGCCGGTAACCTGATGGCCGACCTGTCGGCCACGGCGGATGCGGACGGGAGCAACCGGGCGGCGTCGCTGAGCGCTGAGACCGCGCTGCGCGCGGCGGCGGGCCACGCCCGCATTCTGCTCGGCGACGTGGCGATGGAGTCGGCCAAGGGCGGCGCGGCACAGACGACGCGGTTCGAGGCCGAGGGCCTGTCGTCGCCCGCGACGGCACGTCAGGTGTACGTGCAGACGGAGAGCGGCCGCCTTCGCCGCGCGTGGGAGGTGATGCTCGACGACGCCAGCTCGGAGCACTGGTGGGTGATCCTCGTCGATGCCGCGACCGGTGCCGAGTTGGACCGCTACGACCTCACCGTTTCCGAGAACTTCGGCGAGGCGCGGGCCTCGTTCGTGCCCGTCGTCTCGTCGGCCATCGGGTCCCCGCTCCTTGACGCCGAGGCGCTCGCGGGGGGGCTCGCCACCAGCAGCGCGCTCGTGCCCGGCTACAAGGTGTACCCGATGCCGTTTGCGTCTCCGCTCTACGTCGCCTCGCCGCCGCCCGCCGACGGCCGGACGACGGTCTCAGGGGCCGAAGACCTTCTTGCGTCGCCCTACGGCTGGCACGATGACAACGCCGCCGCCGGGGCCGAGTACACGACGACGCGCGGCAACAACACGCACACGTACATCGACCGCGACGACAACGAGGCCCCGGATGCGGCTTACCCGGCCCCGGACGGCGGTGCGGGCCTCTCCTTCGACTTCCCGATCAACTTCGCGCAGGCCCCTAGCACGTACACCGCCGCCTCGGCGACCAACCTGTTCTACTGGTCGAACATCATCCACGACGTGACCTACCGGTACGGGTTCACGGAGGCGGCCGGGAACTTCCAGTTCAACAACTACGGCCGCGGCGGGCTCGGGAGCGACGCCGTCGACTCCGAGGTCCAGAGCGGGGCGGACATCTGCAACGAGGCGAACCCCTGCCACAACAACGCCAACTTCGGGACGCCGGTCGACGGACAGCGGCCGCGGATGCAGATGTACGACGGGACGAACGTGACGCCTGCCGTCGACGGCTCGCTCGACGCCCACGTCGTCGTCCACGAGTACGGCCACGGCATCTCGGCGCGCCTCGTCGGTGGCCCGTCGGCCTCGAACTGCCTGGGCAACGTCGAGCAGATGGGCG
>DASVSE010000412.1:0-3812 GCA_036388235.1 Rubricoccaceae bacterium
CAGCCGGCCCTAGCGGCCGTCCGCGAGACGGGCATGCGCGTCGTCGCGGTCGGGCAGAGGCGGTCCGAGCGGTGGGGCCTGCGCCACCTCGGGCGCCTCCTCGCCGACGCGTTTCCGGGCCTGGCCGTGATCGATTTGGACGACGAGCGCGACTAGGCTGCAGCTGGCGCGTCGTCGTCCCAGCGGTCGAGCAGGTCGATAACCGCGCTGGCGATCTGGTTCTGGTCGACCGTCCCGACGATCTCGCCGTGCTTGAACAGGTGCGCCCGCCCGCGCCCAAGCGACACGCCGAGGTCCGCGCCTGCGGCCTCGCCGGGGCCGTTGACGGCGCAGCCCATCAGGGCCACGTTGAGGTCGCGGGTGTAGCCGCGGCTCGCGACGGCCTCTTCGACCTCGTCCACGACCGAGAACAGGTCGCCCGCGAGGCGGCCGCACGTCGGGCAGGCGATGACGTTGACGCCGGGCCGGCCGAGGCGCAGCGACTTCAGGATCTGGTGCCCGACCGCAACTTCGTGGACCGAGTCGGCCGCGAGCGAGACGCGGATCGTGTCCCCGATGCCGTCCGCGAGAAGCGTCCCGATGCCGATGGACGACTTGACGGGGCCCGTCTTGAGCGATCCCGACTCGGTCACGCCGAGGTGGAGCGGGAAGTCGGTCCGCTCGGCGAGGAGTCGGTAGCTCTGGATCATGAAGTACACGTCCGAGTGCTTCACCGAGATCACGAGGTCCTCGAAGCCCTCGCGCGCGCACACCTCGACGTGGCGCATCGCAGACTCGAAGAGCGCCTCGGGACGCGGGAAGCCGTACTTGTCCAGAATGTCCTTCTCCAGCGAGCCCGAGTTCACGCCGATGCGGATCGGGATCCCGGCGGCCTTCGCCGCGACCAACACCTCGCGCTCCCACTCCTCTTTTCCGATGTTGCCCGGGTTGAGGCGCACCTTGGCGACGCCCGCTTCGATTGCTTTGAGGGCGTAGGTGTAGTTGAAGTGGATGTCGGCGACGATCGGGACCGGGCTGCCCGCGACGATGTCGCGGAGCGCCTCGGCGTCCTCGGGACGCGGCACGGCGACGCGCACGATGTCCGCGCCCGCATCGGCCAGCCCCTGGATCTCTGCGAGACAGCCCTCGACGTCGTGCGTCTTGCCGGTCGTCATGGACTGGACCGTGACCGGCGCGCCGCCGCCGATGCGGACCTCGCGGGCGACGCCGCCGACAGTGTGGCGCAGCACGACGGGCCGGCTCTGGCGGCGGGGGCGGACAGGCGCCGCGTCTGCGGCAGAGGCCGCGGGTGCGGCCGGGGGGGTCTCCATGATCGGGCGGGAAAGGGTCGGGCCGTAGACGCGAGGCGGCGCGCAGAGTTTAGCCGGCCCGGCGTGCGGTGCGGCATCCACGATGAAAACGCAAGCTGTGACACAGCGACGCCGCCGGAGCGCGAAAGCCCCGGCGGCGTCAAGACTACCTCAGGCGTGGCTACGAGCGGCGGCGCGCCGGACGGGCCGGCGTGGCGGGCCGAGCCGGCGCCGCGGCCCGTGAGGCCGCAAGGCGGGCGCGGTCGAACTGAACCTGCTGCGGGCTGCCCGGGCGGACGCTGTACGGATCCGCAGGCAGCTCGACGCGGACGATCTGCGGGCCCTCGGGCGTGTGCGTGAAGCGCCGGGGGGCACCGTCGGGCTGGTTGCCGACGACGAGGACCGTCGTGCCCTGACGCAGGATGCGGCCGCGGCTGGCAAGTGCGCGGTCGGCCGTCCCGTTGACGGTCACCCAGCCGTCGGCCCAGTCGTAGATCCACTGCGCGTCGGCCGTCATCAGGCGAACGCAGCCGTGCGAGGCGGCGCCGTCGGTCGGGAGGGCGTAGTACTGGTGGACGTGGATGCCGCGCTCGTCGTAGAAGTTGAACACCCAGCGCATGTCCCAGCTCTGGCCGGGCGGGCTGAGCGTGGACACGCGGTGCAGTTCGCGCCAGTTGAAGTTGTAGCGGCCCGAGGGCGTCTCGGAGGCGTCCTTGCCCGTCGAGACGAGGCCCCAGCGCGCGAGACGGCCGTGCTCGTAGGCCGCCCATGCCTGGACGCCCTTGTGAATCACGAACAGCTTGTCGAACGCCGCGGCGCCGGCATAATGCCGCGGGAACGGCGCGTAGGCGCGGAAGTCGAGGTCGTAGTGGTCCGGCAGGACGAGCGTGTCGCCGACGCCGAGGTCCGGCAGGTTGCCCGTCGAGTCGGCGTAGACGCCGTTCAGGAACGCCGGGATGGTCAGGCGCGACTTGCCTAGCGCGATGTCGCCCTCGCCGACATGCTGGTACAGCGCAGCCCGGGCGACGACGTCGAGGCCGGTCTCGTGGTCGAGGACGTAGGCGCGGTAGCGGACCTCCGGGATGTCGTCGAGCGAGTCGCGGCGGGCGTAAAACAGCTCCGCAAGGCGGTCCTGGTTGTACATCGACCGCGCCTCGGGCTGCGCGTGCGCCCCCGGCGCGGCAGCGGCGGCGAGGACAAGCGCAAGCAGGGCGAAGCGGCAGGCAGTCTGGACAGGCGTCATCACAAGAGGGGAAGGACAGGGCCTCAACGTAGATAGGGGTTGCCGTCGTGCGCGGCTGTCTGCCAAGATCGCCCCGGCCGTCGCTGGGCCAAACAGGAGTGTCAGCGCGACGGCGCCGTTTGCGTCGTGTCCGACGCCGGTGGGTCGGCTGCGGCCCAGCGGAGGTGCGCGCGGACCGGCCGGTGGTCCGAGAAGGCCACGTCGGTCACATCGGCCCCGACGACCGTCAGCGCCGGATCGACGAGCACGAAATCGATGCGGACGACCGGGCGGGCGGCGTGGTAGGTCCGGCCCCACGTCCACCCCCCGACCGCGCGGAAGGCGTCGATGCGCGGCTGGCCCGCTGGCCGGCCGGCAGTCCGGAGGCGCTGCACGGTCTCGTTGTCGGCCGTCGAGTTGAAGTCGCCCGCAATGATGACCGGCAGCGTCTCCGCCGCGACCCGCTCGGCGAGGCGGTCGGCCTCGGCGCCGCGCTGGGCGTACACGTCGCGGTACGTGCGGAGGTACGGAATCCACGAGCGTGGCCGGTCCGGCTGCACGTCGGGGTCGTTCCACGGCTTGCGTTCTCCGAACGAGCGCAGGTGGAGGTTGTACAGCACGAACGAACGGCCGCGCCACTCGATTTCGGTCCGGATGGCGAGCGACGCCGTCGCATCCTCGGCGAGAATCACGTTGTCTTGCCGGACAACCGTCACGCCAGAGCCCCGCCGGATCAGGACGGGCACCCCGGTGCTGCCGTCGTGGTCGCCGGCGAGCAGGTTGCGCGGCAGGCGGAGGTCGTACGGCAGGCGTCCCTCGACGGCCGCCACCTGCACGCTCTGCTCGATGGCGGGCCCGACGCGGGGCTCGTAGGCCCACGCGTCCTGCATGAGCAGAATGTCGGGGTTGGTGCGGCGCACGAACGAGACAGACGAGTCGCCGAGGGCCTCGCGGCTCGGGCCGGCCGCGGGCAGGTTGAACGTCATCAACACCAGGTCGTCGGGGCCGGGCGGTCCGAGCGGAGCCGGCCCGCGGAGGTCGCCGGGCAGCGCCCGCCACGCGACGAGGCCAACGAGGACGGCGTGGACGAGCACCCACCCCCACCGTCGGGCTAGGAGGGGCACGACGGTCGCAAGGGCGAGCAGGCCCGCCGCGTACGGCAGTCCGACGGCCGCGAGCTGCGCCCACCAGAACGTACCCGACGAGAGGGAGCGGGCCGCCAGACCTGCGGCGACGGCCGCGACAAGCGCGCCGGCAGCCAGCGTCCAGAGCCTCCACGCGGCTCGTGCCGCGAACGAGCG
>DASVSE010000413.1:0-3101 GCA_036388235.1 Rubricoccaceae bacterium
GGGGTCGCGTCCGGTCGTGCCGGACGCGGAGCGGGATGCCGGCGCTCGGCGGCCGGGTCGGCATTCCAGAGGGGCCCTCGTGCCTTGCCGGCGAGGCCAGACGAACGGGCTAGGCGAAGTAGGCGCGCACGGAGTCGTCCGCCCGGGCCCGGTACTCGGGAATCTGCGCGGCCTCCGCCTGGGCCAGCGCGGCGCGCAGCCCGTCCGTGTCCAGATCGCGGCAGTACGCGGGAGTGCCCGGCTGCTGCCGCCAGGAGTCCGCGAGCGGACCGGCGTCGAGGCCGTCGAAGCCGAGCGCGTCGAGCAGGCTCAGCGCGACGCTCTTGGCCTCAGTGTCGTCCCCGGCGACGGAGAGGCAGATGCGCCCCGGGGTGCCGGCCGGGACGCCGCGCGTGGCGAGGCTGCCGGAGACGATGTTGTTGAACACCTTGACGACCGGGTGCCCGATGGTCCGCTCCACCCACTCGCTCTCGGTCAGGCCCGCCTCGATCTCGGCGAGGTGCCCGTCGCGCGCCGGGTAGTAGTTCCCCGTGTCGAGGACCACGGCGGACGAGGCGGCCAGGATCTCGACCGGCAGCTCGGGCACAGCCTTCTCCGGGACGGTGACGATGACGACGTCCCGAGCCCGAGCGGCCTGCTCGGCCGTTGCCGCCGTCGCCCCAGTTTCGGCGGCGAGGTCGGCGAGGGAGGCGGGGCCGCGCGAGTTGGCGACAGACACGTGGTGCCCGAGGGCGGTGAGGTGCCGCGCGAGCGCGCTCCCGATGTGTCCAGAGCCGATGATCCCGATGTCCATGGCGGTTGTTCGTGTGCGCGGCCGTCGAGGGCCACGCGGTAGGGGTTAGGGGATACCCGTGAGATGCCAGAGGGGCCGACGAGGGATCAGGCCGCCTCTTGTGCGACCGTCAGCGTCACCTCGACGTTGCCGCGCGTGGCGTTGGAGTACGGGCAGACCTGGTGGGCCTCGTGCATGAGCGCCCCGGCCTGTTCGGGGCCGAGCGTCGGAAAGGCGCCGACGAGTTCGACCGCCAGGCCGTACGCCTGCGCGTCGAGCTTGCCGATGGAGACCCGGCCAGTGATGGTGTACGCCCCGGGGTCGACCCCCTTCTGCCTTGCGACGCCGCCGAGGGCGCTGCTGAAGCAGGCGGCGTAGCCCCCGGCGAAGAGCTGCTCGGGGTTGGTGCCCTCGCCGCCGGAGCCGCCCATGGCCCGGGGAGTGGAGAGCGGGATGTCGAGCCGGGGCTCGTCGGCGACGATGCGGCCCTCGCGGCCGGCAGTCGCCGTGGCCGTGGCGGTGTAGAACGGTTTCATGTGTCTGGCCTTCGGGTTGAGATGGGTGCCCCGGCACGCGGCGGGGCTCGTGGATGCTCCTGCTCGAACGAGTGGAGGTCAGGGAGACGGAGCGAGGGCTTCGACCGGGCCTGCGGCTCGCGGGCCGGACGGCGGCGTCAGCCCCATCACGGAGGCCACGATCTCGAACGACCGGAGCCGCGCCGCGTGACTGTAGACGTCGGACACGAGGACGAGCTCGTCCGCCCCCGTCTCGTCGATCAGCGCCTCCAGACCCCGCTCGACGGTAGCCGGCCCACCGACGACCGAGCGGGCGAGCATGCGCCCGGCCTGCGCCTTCGCCGAGGGCGACCAGTAGGCGTCGATGTCGTCGACCGGCGGCTCAAGGGGGCCGGAAGAGCCGTACTGGAACAGGTCAGCGAACGACTTCTGCTGCGACGTCGCGAGGCGGCGCGCCTCCGCGTCGGTCTCGGCAGCGACGACGTTGACGCCGACGATGGCGTAGGGGCGCTCCAGCTGCTCGGACGGCGTGAACCGCTCTCGGTAGAGCCGCAGCGCGTCCAGCAGGAGGTCGGGCGAGAAGTGCGAGGCGAAGGCGAAGGGCAGCCCGAACTCGCCGGCCAGCGCCGCGCCGAACAGGCTCGACCCCAGGATGGTCAGCGGGACCTCGGTCCCGTCGGCGGGGGCCGCCACGAGCCGCTGCCCGGGTACGGCTGGCGCGAAGTACGCCTGAAGCTCCCGCACGTCCTGGGGGAACTCGTCGACGGACTGGGGCGGCCGCCGCAGTGCCTGGATGGCCGCCGGACCGGTGCCGGGCGCGCGGCCGAGCCCGAGGTCGACGCGGCCCGGGAAGAGCCGGGCGAGCGTCCCGAACTGCTCCGCGATGACGTAGGGGGCGTGGTTGGGGAGCATGATGCCGCCGGCGGCGAGGCGGATCGTGCTCGTCGCCGCGCCGATGTGGGCGAGGACAAGAGAGGTGGCGGCGCTCGCGATCCCGGCGGCGTTGTGGTGCTCCGAGATCCAGATGCGCCCGTACCCCCACCGCTCCAGGTGGGCCGCGAGGTCGCGCGCGTCGTCGAGGGCGGTGCGGGCGTCTCCGCCCTGCTTGATCCGCACGAGGTCTAGGACTGAGAGCTTGGTCATACCGGTTTCGTTGTAGATGCCCGCCCGATGGCTGAGACGCGTACAGGGCTCACGTCAACACGCGCGTCGAGGCCGTCCCGGGCCTGCCGGACTTTCGCGTCGTAGCTCGCGGGATCGGCCCACGGTGCGCGCCACGCCCCGGGCTGCGAACCGTAACCGTTCCCCAGGTGCATGCCGATGAGCATGTGCTTGCCTGTCATGGCCGTCGTTACTGTATTGGGGGCGAGCAGGACCGTCCGGCCGCGAGGTTCAGCCGTGGTGAGGGGCAGCCCAAGGCGAGGTAAAACGGAGACACCCTCCACTTGTTCCAAGAACGATACGGAGGTATTCTCCGGTTTGCCAATCGGAGAACGAGAGAACATGGACGAGGCCCCCATCGGCACACGCAAACCCCGCCCGGACGCGCAGCGCAACCGCTCGCACATCCTCGACGTCGCCGAGCAGTACTTCTCAGAGCAGGGCGTCGCCGGCTCCATGGACGCCATCGCCAAGCGCGCCGGCATCGGGCCCGGCACGCTCTACCGGCACTTCCCGAACCGCGAGGCCCTTCTCGCGGCCCTCCTGCAGGCTCGAAACGAGGAGTTGGAGGGTCGCCGCACGGCGATCGAGCATGAGGTGTCCGACGCGACCGAAGCGCTCGCGCTGTGGTTGGACGCGCTCATCGAGTGGGT
>DASVSE010000414.1:0-10051 GCA_036388235.1 Rubricoccaceae bacterium
AGCGGACGCTGCGAGGCGTCGGCCCAGCGGGTCGAGTCCGCGTTGAGCGTGGCCAGGAAGACCGGGTCGAAGAAGAGCTGGAAGCCCTCCGTGATCGGGGCGTCGTAGAGCGGGAGCCACGCCAGCGAGTTCAGGAAGAGCGACTGGTTCCCGTCCGTGACGTCGTACAGCGAGACGTCCTTGGTGCGGATGGTGTCCTGGGTGATCTGGCGGCCGGCCGAGTTGACGTTCCCGAGGATGAGGGTGTCGCGGAACGTGACCCGGTAGCGGTGGCCGTCCTGGAGGGCCGTCGGGTCGACGATCTGGTACGAGATGCCGCCGGTCGCAAAGCCCTGGACGTGCTCGATGTCGACGCGCCCCTCGACGTAGCCGGCGGCCTCCTGGCTCGGCGTGACGATGGCGACGTTGGGGCCCGTCCGCGTGACGGTCCCGTCGGGCCCGATGGTGATCGCGACGGAGCACTCGGTCGGCGGGATGTCCGCCGGGGCCGCCCCGAAGTCGTAGCTCGTCACGGCGTAGTAGTACGTCACGCCGTTGACGGCCGACGAGTCGCGGTAGACGTTCGCGAGCCCGTTGGCGGCCTCGCCGGCGTCCTGCGAGTCGGTCCCGAGGTAGTACTGCGTCCCGTTGACGGCGGTCGGGTGGAACCCGGAGATCCCGTCGATGAGGTCGAACTGGGCGACCGGACGGAGGAAGCTGACGTTCCCGAACCCGTCGGTGATCTGGCGGGCGTCGAGGAAGCCGGGGTCCGTGGAGCGGTAGACGCGGTAGCCTTCGAAGTCGCGCGGGTTGAGGCCCGGCACGTCGAGGTCGGCGATGAACGTGTCGAAGGAGTTCTCCGCCGCGTTGTCCCAGTACAGCGTCACGTTTCCGTCGCCGGGGACGGCGCGGACGGTCGGGCAGATCGGCGCCTGCGCAAAGCGGTAGTCCGCGTCGTAGGCCTGCTGCGCGTTCTGGCGCTTGGTGAGCAGGTCGCGGTAGCGCAGCGGGACGTTCGTCGCCGCGGCGCCGTAGTCCACGCGGCCCATGATGACGGCGAACGAGACGGACTCCGTCTGGCCGGCGCGCAGCGGGAACGTTCCGGACGAGACGAAGAGGTCGTTGTCCTGACCGGTCCCCGGGGGAAGCGGCGCGCCGGGGCGGATGAGCGTGAACTGACCCGGGACCATAAACTCGCGAAACAGCGTCTCGTCCGAGATCGTCTGGAAATTGATGCCGCCATTTCCAGCTATCTTATACTGCACATTGGTGATGCCAATCTGGTCGGACTCCGACGTGTCTGTCACGTCGATGTTGGGCTCGCCCGGCAGGCCCGTCCCGGCGCCCGACGTCGGGAGGCCGTCGCGCTCGCCGCGGTCGCTCGTGAGGTCGGCGCCGTCGAGGCCGACGTCGTCGAGCGAAGCGCGCCAGTCGCCGTCGTTGTCGATGCCGTCGTCGCGGCGCTCGTCCACCATCTCGTCGATGTTCTCGTCAATGCCCTCGTCGACGCCGCCGTCGGTGTCGTTGTCGACGCCGTCGGCGTACGGCTTGCCGACATCCTCGGCCTTGACGTCGTGGAGGACGACGGCCGTGCCGGGCACGCGGAAGCGGTAGTACGGCGCGTCGCCTGCGGCCGCGGCGACCATCTCAGCCGTCACGACAGGGCTGCCGGTCTCGAAGAGGTAGTCTGGGGGGGCGGTCGTGCGAAGGCCGTCCGAGTCGTTGTCGATGCCATCACGAAAGCCGCGCCCGAGGTCCTCGGTCCCGACGCCGACGAGGTGGACGGCCGTACCTGCGGCGGGGTTGGACGGCCAGCGGCCCCAGACGTCGGCGCGGGCCTCGTCGATCATGGCCTGCGTGACGGTCGGGCTGCCCGCCTCGCCGTCGGTGTCGTTGTCGATGTAATCGGCGAAGCCGACGCCGACCTGGGTCCCGAAGACGGCCCGCGACGAGTCCTCGTCGACGAGGCCATTGCCGTTGTTGTCGATGCCGTCGAAGCGGAGGCGCTGCCCGGCGACGCCGCCCTGGTCGCCCTCGCCGGCGAGAAGCGCGAGCGTGATGACGGGGCTGCCGGGCTCGCCGGCCGAGAGGCCGTAGTTGTTCAGGCTCTGCGCGCCGGGGTCGGTCGTGCCATCGCCGTCGTCGTCGATGCGGTTGACGGCGTTGCCCGGGCTTTCGAGGAAGAACGCAATAGCGCCCTCGACCGGGGCAGAGCCGAAGTTGGGGTCTGAGGATCGGCCATCATTGTCCGTCAGGAAGGCCGTGTCCAGAAGGAGGTCGAAGAACGGGCGGTCGTCTGACGCGTCGGTGTCGCCGCCGACGAGATCGGCGAGCCAGAGGGTCACGCCTACGGTCGAGAGGTCCTGGCTGCCGTCGTTCTTGACCGAGTGCAGGATGAACGCGACGTCCTGAATGAGGACCTGGCTCCACGCGAGCACGCGCGTGTCGGCGATGAGGCCGAGGCCGCGCCGCGAGCGGTCGGTCGAGTCCGGGTAATACGTGTTTCGGCTCGACCGGGCGTACTGGTCGTCGCCGATCTTGTAAAAGATCTCGAGGTCGGCGTTGAAGACGTTCTTGCCGAAGAGGCCGCTCCACGATCCCGTCCAGCCGGGGTCGGTCGGGTCCTGGAGCTTATCTGGCCAGAAGAGCGGCCAGGACTCGGGGATGTCGCTGCGGGCGATGCCAAGGTCCTCGTTGGCCGTGTTGACATAGCCTGAAACGGGAGCCCACGTCCACGCCTGGTTGGGGTTGTCGAGATTCGACCGGTAGTTCGGGACGTCAACGATGTACTCACGGTTGCCAGACTCGCCGGTCACCTCAGCGCCGGCGAAGAAGCCCGTCAGCGCGATGTAGTTCCGGCGCGTGTTCTTGGGCCACTCATACGGGATCTCGCCCGGAACGGCGGCAGTCCGGCCCTCCTGGCCAAAATTGAAGACGGTCGTCCGGAGGTTGTTGGCGTCGAGGTTCGTCTGGCGGCGCTCGAAGAGGTTGATGCGCTCGTCTGACGGAACGTGGTTGCGGTCGATCTGGCCCTGCGCCCCGGCGGCCGGGGCGGCGAGCAGGCTGCCGAGCCCGACGGCGAGCGTGGCGGCGAGAGAGGTAAGGCGAAGGGTCACGGAGTCGGTCGGGTCGAGTGCGGTCGGAAACAGAGCAGAGGGCCGCGCGCAGCAGGCGGCCGGGACAGGTCTAGAAATTGACCTGAAGGCCGAGCTGAACGCGGCGCGGCTCCTCGTAGAAGTCCGGCCGGACGTAGTAGCCAGGGTCGTCGGTAGAGGCGTTCGGGCCGTTGAAGGTCACGTTCGGCAGGCCCGTGTCGCCGTAGACGCCGCCGGCGTTGCGCGCGTCGAGCAGGTTGTAGACTTGGAGAAAGACGCGCGGGCGCGTGCCCGAGACCGAGAAGTCGCGGAAGGCGTACAGGTCGATGGTCGCCGTCGGCTTGCGGCGGAAGGCGTTCTGCGGCACGGCCGGGAGCGTCCCGATGGGGTCGCCGTTCTGATCCGCACTGGGCGTGTACGGGTAGCCCGAGCCGACGCGGCCGATGAGCGACGTGCCCCAGCCGCCGCCGCCAACGAACGCGCTCGCGTTGAGCGTGTGGCGCTGGTCCCAGTTGAGCGGGATGAGCTGCAGCCGCGGCGCGTCGCCGCCGAGGCGCGACGTGATGGCGTCGTTGGGGTCCGAGTTGGAGCCGTCGGCGGTCTGGAACGTGTAGTCGAGGTCGAACGAGAAGCGGCCGTTGAAGCGCTTCGAGAGCGAGGCCGTGATGCCGCGGACGTTCGAGAAGTCGAGGTTCGTGTAGGTCGTGTACTGGACGCCCGGCAGCGCTGCCGAGATGGGGAAGCCGACCGAGACCCAGTCCGAGATGTCGCGGTAGAAGCCCGTCACGTCCAGCAGGAAGTCGCGGCCGAAGCCCTGCTGGAGGCCGATCTCGTACATGACCGTCTTCTGCGGCTCGAGGTCCGCGTTGCCGAACGTGCCGTAGGAGCCCGAGAGCGTCCCGACGCGGTAGCCGGGGTTCTGGAAGAGGTACTCGTAGGTCGGGATCTGGAAGAAGTAACCGTACGAGAAGTGCACGACGCCCGTCTCCGAGATTGGGTACGCGAAGCCGAGGCGCGGCGAGAGCTGCAGCTTGGGGCTCGCGGCCGTGTAGAACCGTGCGAGACGGGACTCCAGCGTCGTCCGGTTGTCAGGATCGATCTCGCCGGCCTCGATCACGCCCGACCCGTCGAGGTCGTTGTAGATGTTGATGAGCCGCTGCGGGTTGAACGCGTTCGGGTCCAGCGGGTCGACCGGGATCTGGCCGTTGGAGTCGAAGTAGTCGAAGCGGAGGCCGGCGTTGACGATAAAGTTCTCGTACTCGGCCTTGTCCTGGACGTAGGCGCTGAACGTGAACGGCCGCACGCCGTCGATCTGCTGG
Organism: Rubricoccaceae bacterium; assembly: GCA_036388235.1. Lineage (GTDB taxonomy): Bacteria > Bacteroidota > Rhodothermia > Rhodothermales > Rubricoccaceae > DASVSE01. Next base: position 4,394 of record DASVSE010000414.1, read on the forward strand.
AACGCGTTCGTCGTCGCGTCGGGGATGACGAGGCGGTCAGGGTCGTCAGGGTCCTGGATGAGCGAGTAGCCCTGGAGGTAGATGTCGTCGAAGCGGGCCTCGACGCCGGTCTTGAAGAGGTGCTCGCGGAAGGCCTGCCAGGTGAAGTCGCCCTTGAGCGCGTAGTTGCGCGTGCGGCGCTCGAAGCGGCCGAGGTCCACGCCGCCGCGGAGAAAGCGGCCGCCCCCCTGGGGGACGGTGATGGTGACGGGCTGCCCGTCGGGTCCGGGGTACGTGATCGTCTGCGGCGGGTCGAGCAGGAACGTGTTGTCGTTGTACTCCTCGACGGTCTCGAATGCGCGGCTGCGGTAGCTCTTGTAGAAGGTGCTCGCGTTGACGGTGTAGAACGCCGTGTTCGAGAGGACGTGCGAGAAGGTCAGCGCCGAGCTCAGGCCCTCGTCGCGGAAGCGCGGGATGCCGCCGGGGTTCTGGCGGAATCCGAGGTAGCGTCCGCCGAGGTCCTGACCGTAGGCGACCGACCCGAGCGTCGTCAGCGTGAGGTTCATCCCGTCGCTGACGAGCAGCTTCAGCGTCGCCTGCCCCGAGACCTTCTCATACCCGTTGAGCGCCGTCAGGCTGGAGTCGCCGGGCGTGCCGTCGATGTTGACGTTGTTGGCACCGTAGAGCCAGCCATCGTTGCGGAAGTAGCGGACGAGGCCGAAGATGCCCAAGCGGTTGCGCACGAGCGGCCCGCCGACCGAGGCCTGGAGGTTGGAGTACTGCGTCGGGTTGACGGGCAGGTACGAGTACGGGTCCACGCCGAGGTACGGCAGCTGCCCGCCGAGGGTCGGGTAGGCGGCGGTGTTGGTGCCGCGGATCACGTCCTCGCCGCCCGAGCCGGGAACGGCGTACGTGCCCGTGAAGGCCTCAAAGGAGCCCTCGAAGCGCGTGCCGGGGTCGCGGGTGACGACGTTGATGATTCCCGAGTTGGCCTGCCCGTACTCGGCGTTGAAGGTCCCGGAGATGATCTGGAGCTCCTCTATGCCCTCGTTCTCGATCTGGACCGCGACGGAGCCGTCGTAGGCGTCGGTCACGCGGACGCCGTCGACGAAGTACGCGACCTCCTTGGAGCGGCCGCCGCGAATGTGGAGGCCGCCGTCGCCGCCCGTGATCCCGGCCTGTGTGCGCAAGAGGTCCCCGACCTCCTGAACGGGGAGCGAGTCGATGGTCTCGGACGTGATGCGCGCCTCAGACGACGTCAGGTCGCGGCGGACGAGATCGGCGTCGGCGGCCACGACGACCTCGTCGAGCGCGCCCTCGGCGCTCAGCCGAACGTCCGTTGTGGTCGTCAGGTCCACGTTCACGCGCACGCCCTCGACGCGCTGCGGCGCGTACCCGACGTACGAGAACGTGAGAACCACAGAGCCCGGCCGGACGCCGATGATCTGGTAGCGGCCGTCGACGTCGGTCGCGGCGCCCTGCGTGCCGCCTTCGACGCGAACGGTCGCGCCGATGAGCGCCTCGCCGGTTTCGGCGTCAGTGACGGTGCCGGCGAGCTTGCCGGTCTGGGCCGCCGCCGACGTGGCGGCGAGGCCGAGGAGCAGAGCGGCAGAGGCGAGATAAACAACGCGCATTGGGAAGCGGTCGGCGTGGGCGTTAGGAACGAGCGGGCCGCGCGGGCGCGGCGGAGGCGACGGGGACAGCCCCGGCGGCATCGGGGAACAGGAGGACGCGGGCGACGGCCGCGCGGTCGATGCGGACCGGAATGCGCCGGCGCAGGTCGGAGAGGGCGCGCGCAAGCGTCTGCTGGGCATAGGGCACGTCGAGCGCGGCCACCAGAGCCGGGCGGGCCTCGTCGAAGGTCATCGGGCGCACGGGCACATCGGGACCGCGTTCGAGAACCGCGAAGCGGCCTTCGACTTCGACCGGCCCGACGAGCGTGCCCGGGCGGGCAGCGAAGACGGCATCGGCGAGGCGGCCCAGCTCGTCCCGGGAAACCGGACCGAGGACGCCCCCGGCGCTCGCCGCGCCCGGGCGAAGCGATCGCGTGCGGGCGAGCGTGGCAAAGTCGGCCCCACCGTCCAGAGCGGCGCGGATCTCGCGGGCGTCGGCGAGGCTCGCGACGAGGATCTCGCGGACGTGCACGCGGGGCGGCGTGAGGTACAGGTCGTGGTCGCGGGCGAAGGCGGCGCGGAGCGTATCGGCCGGGACCGGCGAGCTCTCGCGGAGCTGGCGCTTGGCCTCGGCGAACGTCCAGTCGTCGAGCTGCATCGCGACCGAGCGAACGACGCCCGGGTCGCGCTCCAGGCCCGCGGCGCGGGCGCGGGCGGCGATCTCCTGGCGCACGACGAGGCCCTCGACGTACTCGCGCAGCGACGCCTCGTCCTGGACGGCCGCGCGCTGCCGCTCGGTCATCGTCTCGGCTTGCGCCTCGACGTCGCCGACGGTGAGGGCACCCGGCAAACCGGCCGCCGACGTGAAGCGGACGAGCGGCGTCGCACGCCACGCCGCAAGCGCCTCGGCATCCAACGTGCCGCCCTCGCCGGTTGCAAACGCGACGAGGCGGCCGAGCACGCGGGCATCGATCTGTGGGCGGGCCTCGGCCAAGACGCGGCGGCCGAGCGCAAACCGCGCCTCGGTCCGGTTGCGGCGCGTGACGTAGCGCTGCAGCTGCACGCGCTTGGTGATGAAGGCGTCCTCGGTGAGGAGCGTGCTCGTCGTGCGCGCCTCGACGCGGAGTACAGAGTAGCCGGTCGCCGTGCGGACAGGCTCGGAGATCTGCCCGATCGGGAGGGCGTAGGCCGCGGCTTCGAAGGCCGGGTCCATCTCGTCGTGGGCGAACTCACCGAGCGATCCGCCCGAGGCAGCCAGCGTCGAGTCCGAGAAGGTCTCGCGGGCGAGTGCCTCGAAGGTCTCGCCGGCCGCGAGGCGGGCGCTGAGTCGCTCGGCCTCCGAGAGCGAGCGGGCGTAGAGGTGGCGAGCGCGGTAGGTCGTGTGCGCCATGCGGAACTCCTCGCGCAGGTCGGCCTCGGTCACGGCGAGCTCGTCGGCCATCTCGATCGCCGTGTAGCGGTCGACGAGCGCCTTGGACTCGGCGAAGGCGCGGGCCGCGCGGTAGCCGTCCGTCTCGGCGATACCATCTGCGCGCGCACTCTCGATGACGAGGCGGCGGCTGATGAGCGATTCCAGGATCGCGTCGCGGACGGCCGGGTCGTCGCCTTCGAGGCCGACGCGGAAGACGTACTGCGCGTACGCGTCGGCCAGCTCGTCCGATGTGATCGCGGCGTCGCCGACGGTTGCCACGACTGCGTCGCCGTCCGGGACCGCAGCCGTCCCGGTCCCGCGCGCGCTCCACCACGCCGCCCCGACGAGGGCGACGACGGCCAACGTCGAGACGGTGAGCGTCGCGGGGCGGCGGGCAGGAGACGGAGGGGCAGCGTCGGGCACGAGGCTAGGCGAGAGCGGGCGAAGTGAACATGGACGCGGCGGGGACGGCGGAGCCGCCGCTCGTCTCGCGGACGACGATCCGGGGTGCGAAGACGGTGTGGGACGGCGGCGTCTCGGGCTCGCGGAGGCGGCGGAGCAGCTTTTCGGTCGCCAGCTTGCCCATCTCGACCATCGGCTGCGCGAGCGTCGTCAGGCCGACGTAGGCCGACGAGGCGACGTCATCGAAGCCGACGAGGGCGATGTCGTCCGGGCAGGCGAGGCTCGCCTCCCGGACGGCCCGCATCGCGCCGAGCGCCATCACGTCGGCGGCGACGAAGACCGCCGTCGGGCGGGCCGTGGGGTCGCTGGCGAAGCGGGCGAGCAGCGTCTGCATGCCCATGTAACCGGCGTAGCGCGTGTAGCCGTCCTGATCGACGTCCCACTCGGACGCGACAACCAGGCGCTCGTCGAGGTCGAGGCCGGCCTCGGCGAGGGCATCGGCGTAGCCCGCGCGGCGCTCGGCGGCCGGGACAGACGTTTCGACGGGCAGCACCAGGCCGATGCGCGAATGCCCCTGCTCGACCAGGTGGCGGACCGCCTCCTGGCCCCCGCGGCGGTTGTCGACGGCGACCGAGTCGAACGCGTCGTGCGCGGAGTCGACGAGGACAACGGCCTGTCGAGAGGCGGTCAGGCGGCGCGCCCGGTCGGGCGTGAGCGGCGTCGAGACGAGCATCAGACCGTCTGACCGACCCGGCTGCACCGCCCGCCCGAGTTGGCCGTCGACGCGGTCCAGCGTGCGGCTGGCGTAGACGAGCAGGTCGTAGGCGCTCTCGTCGAGGCGGTCTTGGATGCCGCGGAGGACCTCCATGAAAAAGAACGACGTCATCATCGGCACGACGGCCGAGATAAGGTGCGACGTCTGGCGCGCGAGGCTCTGAGCGCTCGCGTGCGGCTGGTATCCCAGGTCTTCCGCGACGTTGAAGACGCGCCGACGTGTGGCCTCGGACACGCGCGGGTGCTCGTTGAACACGCGTGAGACAGTCGCGATGGACACGCGGGCGCGGTCGGCGATGTCGTAGATCGTGACAGGCACAGGTTGGGCAGTGGAAGCGCTTTCTGGGAGCGCCGCGATGAAAGCGCTTACAAGGGGTCGACGTGATGATAGGGACACACGACGGCTCGCGTCAAGGCATCCTCTAGGGCATTCTTCCACGGCACACATGTGACCCGTGGGGAGGCAGTGAAAGCCCTTTCACGGAGAGACCAGACGCTCGCCGGTTACGCCGCGGCCGCGACCATTCCGAGGATGCCGGCCCGGATCATCGCGACGGCAATGGCGGCGAGAAACAGGCTCGCCACCTTGGCGACGGCCTTGGACGTGTCCTGTCCGAACACGGCGAGCAGCCGCGGCCCGAACGTGAACGCGACGAACACCAACGACAGGTTGAGCAGGATCGAGAGAAGCGTCACCGGCCCTCCGAACTGCCCTTCGGCGATGAGGACGGTCGTGATCGCACCGGGGCCGATGATGAGTGGAATGCCGAGCGGGACGATGGGCAGGTCTACGTGCGGCCGGACGGCCGTAGCGAGGCGGAGCGCGGCATCGCCGGCGGCCGCCGAGTTTTCAGCGGCGACGGTCGCCTCATGGGCCTCGGCGAGGCGCTGCCGCTCCTCGGCGTCACCGGCGCGGCGCTTTTTGAGGTCTCCGAAGGCGAGGTCCGCGACCGAGATTGTGAGGAGGATGAGCCCTCCGCCGACCCGCAGGTCGTCCACGGTGATGCCGAGCGAGGAGAAGATGACGTTCCCCGCGAAGAGCATCAGCACCGCAAGCGTGAGCGCGGCCCCGAGCGCGCGCACGAGCAACCGCTTCCGCTCGGCGGCCGAAAATGACTCGGTCATCCCGATGTACAGCGGGAGGATGCCGGGGATGTTGATCGCGACGAACAGCGGCAGAAAGGCCGCGATGACGTCGGCGAGGAACGCGGGGACGGGCATGGCGGGGGCGGCGGACGTCCACAGGATAGGGGCCCAGCCGCGCCCCGGCGCCTAACTTTGCGCAGACTCGGGCGTCGGCCGGGACGGCACGGCCCGACTCCCGCCCACTCTCTGCCTAGGCCCTGAATGGACGTCCGCCGCAACCTCATTTCGCGCAAGAAGCCGGTCTACCCCGTTGGGGACCACTTCGCGGACTACCTGCGGCGCTACGGCCGCCTCGGCGCTGCGGGCGTGACGTACGACGATCTGCTCCGCACG
>DASVSE010000415.1:0-11565 GCA_036388235.1 Rubricoccaceae bacterium
CTTCGGGTGCGAGCGCGAACGCCAGCGGCGTCTCCCGTGAGGCGACTGCGTCGAGGGCGTCCTTCACGGTCGCGAACTGGACCACCGAGACTTTCACGCCAGCAGCCCGCATCAACCTCTTCGCAGTCTGCTCGGACGTGCTCCCCGACGCGACGCCGACCGATGCTGCACCTTCGAGTGCTGATGCGAGCGTCGGTGACGGCTCGCGGCCGGGCGCCCCGACGAGCACGAAGCTGGCTCGGGCAAGCGCCCGCGATCCGGACCGGGGAGCGAACTCCACAATGAGATCCGCGTCGGGCGCATCCGGAGCCAGCCGGACAGTGATCCCGGGATGGTCCGTCATGAACTCGGTCACGCCGGCCGTTAAGACCGGGGCCAGGGTCGAATCGGCCTCGACCGTGAGCGTTCGAGGCACGGCGTCGGGCGTACAGCCTGCGTGGAGAACGGCAAGCCCCAGCGCCGCGGCATGCCGCAGCACCGGTGCGCGTCGCCGAGTCATCGGGGAGGGGCGCCGGGGGTCCCGGCCGGCGGAGGGGCACCCGCGCCGTCGGGCACGCCCCGCGTTGCGGCACCAGCCTGATCCAGCTGTGCGATCATATCCGCCGCACGCTGACGCAGCGGGTCGCCGGCAGGTGCCAGCGCCACGACCCGCTCGAACGAGACGCGCGCACTGTCCAGCCGCCCGATAAGCATCCGGCGTTCGCCAAGCAGGAAGTTGCCGCCCACGTGGTCCGGGTTGGCCGCGAGCAGCGCCCGCAGCTCGACGACGGGGCGCATTGGGTCCGCAGGATCGAACTGCGACGCCTCGGCGAGGGCAAAGCGGACGTTCGGATCTTCGGCCAGCGCAAGGCTCTTTTCAAAGTCGGCGACGGCACGGCGGACCCATAGCACGCCCTGCGCATCGCCCGCCTGCTGAGCGTCGAAGCCGGCCGTGAGGTAGTAGCGGCCGGCCTCGTACCAACCGGAGGCCGAGTTCTGCGCTTCGAGGGCATCGGCCGCACGCTGGAGCGAGTCGGCGAGCGGGGGCGTCGGTCCGTCGGGCACAGCGGGAGCACCGGCAGCTGGGCCGGGCGGCGTTGCCGCGGTGGGCTCAGCCGCCGGGGTGCGGCTGCTCAGCGTGCTGATGGCATACAGCGCGATTACGACCGCAATCCCCGCGCCGACGAACAGCATCGCCCGCTGCCCGGCCGCCGAAGGATCCCGTGGCGTCACGGGTGACGCTGATGCGACGGGCCGCGCGGCAGACGCCGCCACAGGCTGCCGGACCGTCGCCTCTAGCGCGGCGCCGCACGCGTTGCAGAAGCGCGCGCCCGGGACATTCTGGTGTCCGCACGCAGAACAGAAGAGTGCGTCGGGAGCGCCAACGGGCGTTGCAATGGGCATCTCCCGGTCTGACGAGATATCCGGCACGCTGCCAGACGTGAGGTCAGTCCCACAGAGTGGGCAGCGGGCATCGGCGTCGCGGACGGCGGCTCCGCAGGAAGGACAGGCAGTCACGAGAGTGGGTCTAGGCGGAGGCATCCGGCGACCCCTCCACACGGCGGCGAAACTCCTGCGCGGGCTTGAACACCGGCGCCCGGCGAGCGGGGACGGGCACCGCCACGTCTGTGCGCGGGTTCCGCGCCGTCCGCGGCGCCCGCTCCACGGCGCGGAACGTGCCGAACCCGCGCAGCTCGACACGCTCGCCGTCTGAGACCGCCGTGAGGACGGTCTGCATAAACCCGTCGACGACGGCCTCGGTCTCGATCTTGGTCAGGCCGGTCGCCTCGGCGATGCGGTCCACGATCTGGGCTTTGGTCACGGCGGTGCACGGGAGGGCAGGGCATGATACGATGGCCGGGCGAGTGCCCCGGGGGTGGGGGTGGCGCGCGGGGGCGAGGCGGAGTTAGTTTTACGGCAGGTGAACCAGCCCTCCGAGCCCTTTCTATGAAGGTCCTGTTCGTCGCTGGCGAAGTCGCCCCTTTCTCGGACACGACCGAGACGTCGCGCCTGATGCGAACCCTCCCGGAGCGCCTGCAGGAATTCCACGGGGTGGAGCCACGCATCATCATGCCACGCTACGGGGTCGTCTCGGAGCGCCGCAACCGGCTCCACGAGGTAATCCGTCTCTCTGGCGCCGAAATCCCCGTCGGCGACCAGACGGACACGCTGCGGGTCAAAGTGGCGTCGATCCCCGGCATCCGGCTCCAGGTCTACTTCATGGACTCGGTCGTGTTTTACAAGCGCAAGGGCCTGCACGCGTCCCGCGACGGCGTCGTGTTCGAGGACAACCCGGCCCGAGCCCTGTTTCTCGCCCGCGCCGCCCTCTCGACCGCTCAGAAGCTCGGCTGGACGCCCGACGTCGTCCACGCCGCCGGTTGGATCGGCGCACTCGTGCCGCACGTGCTCCGGTCGGACGAGGCTCTCTCCTCGGCCCGGTCCGTCTACACGCCCGACCTCATCGACGGCTACGATCCGGTTCTGACGGCCGAGGACGCCGCTGCGCTGGGCCTCGACGGGATCGTTGGTGGACAGTCGCTTCGGGCAATCGGCTTGACGAGCGCCGACGCGGTTGCTTACGCGCCCGGAGACGGCGCGCAGGACGGCGAGCCCGCTGGCCCGGTCCTCGACGGAGACGACGAAGGTGCGGCCGAACGCGCCGCTGAGCTTTACGCCACGCTTCGGCCGGCCCTCGCGGCCTGATCCGGCGGTACGCTCCGGCGTTTTTGCAGGATGGTCGCGGGCCGCGTCCTGCGGGAGACGTAGCCTGAGCGGATGCCGCGCGCAGGGCCTTTTCACGGGGCCACGCGCGAACGGCCCCGACGCTCCGTTCCCGCCGAGCCCGCGCCCCTTCGGCGCTCCCTCTCGGACCGACTCCCTCCGTCTTGCGCGTTCCCGCTCTCGTCCAGGCCGCTGCCGGCCTCGCCCTCGTTGCCCTCTCGGCCTGCCAGGACCCGTCCACGGTCGGCCTCGGCCTCATCGACGAGGACTCCCCCAGCCCGAACGTCCGCGTCCTGACCGCCGCGACCGTCGACACCGTCAAGTACGACCTCGTGACGTCGGGCCTCGCCGACGGGTCCACGCCGACCCAGACGCGCGTTCTGGTCGGCAACGTCCGAGACGCGCTCTATGGCGACGCCGCCTCGACCGCGTATGTCGACGCGCTCCGGCCCACGCTACCTGACGGCTTCGACGACCGCCCGATTACGCGCGTGACGCTCGAGCTCCGCCGCGAGTACGTCTATGGCGACACGACGGCGGCTTTCCCGATCGAGCTGCGCCAGGTGCAGGGCGCCTGGTCACCGACGGGGCTCCCCCCCGACACGACGCTCGGCACGGGCGACCTGCTCACTACGACGACCGTCAGCGGGACCGACTCGACGGTGGTGTTCACGCTCCCGGCCGCCTGGGTCGCAGCGAACGACTCGCTCTTCAGCAGTTCGTCGTTCTCCTCCAGTTTCGAAGGCTTCGAGCTTCGGCCCGTGGTCGCGGCCGGCGCCGGGGCGGTCTTCGGCTTTACGGCGACCGCGTCGAACCGCATCGTGTCGCGCCGCAGCGTCATCCGCGTCGCGACGGCCCGCGACACGGTCGCCTTCCCGCTCTCCGAGGTCTTCAGCCGCATCACGTCCGGCACACCGGGGCTCGCCCCGATGGGCCGCCGCCTCGTCCGCGCCGGCTCTGGGACGGGCATCAAGCTGACCTTCGGCTTCAACGACGTCCTGCGGCTTCCCCTCTCGCAGGCCGTGCTCCGCCTCCCGCTCGACGCGTCGCTCGCGGGCACCGACGGCACGTTCAAGCGGCCCCTCGCGCGCCTCGCGACCGTCTTTGCCCGGCCTGCGACCGGCGCGCCGCAGTACCTCACCAACCTGCGCCCCGCCGCGTCGTCTGCTGACCTCCGCACGACCGTTCCGGCCCAGCTCACGCAGCTTGTTCAGGGGATTCTGCTGGGACAGGCCACGTTCCGCCAGTTCGAGGTCCGCTTTACGGACGTGCTCCAGACGGCCGCCGTCTCGCTCGACGTGTTGCCTGTCATCACGGACGGCTCGACGCCGACGACCCAGCCGCGCCTGTCGCTGACCGTCGTCAGCGCCGACGCCTGAGCAGACTGACTGTCGCCCCGCCGCCCGGGTTCGGGCGGCGCCCTCCCCTGCCCGCCCTGATTCTGCCCGTGACTCTCTTCTCGACCCGCCGCGTCCTCCGTTTCGCTGGTGCGTGCGCCGCTGCCGTCGCTCTGGCAGGCGCGCCCGCCCGCGCACAGGGCCTGAATAACTACGGCTCGGTCTACTCGCGCTATGGCCTCGGCGAGCGGACCGACTTTGGCTCGTCGCAGTCCGAGATGGTGGGCGGCGCCCAGACAGCGCTGCGCTCCACGCTCTACAACGGCCTCGCCAACCCGGCTCTGTGGTCCGATCAGCAGATCACGACGTTTAGCGCCGCGGTCGGCCTTCAGGGCATCCGCTCGACCGACGCGACGACCGACGGCGCGAGCCGGGCGACAGCCGGCGATGTCGCCGGGATCCAGCTTGGCATCCCGATCCTGCCGACGCGTCTGGGGCTGACGCTTGCCTACCGGCCGTACTCGCGCGTGAACTACCGCGCCTCCATCCCCGGGTCACTCGTCACCGAAGACGACACGACGGCGTTTGCGCTCAACCAGGAAGGCGCCGGTGGCCTCCAACGCATCTCGGGCGGCCTCGGCCTGCGCCTCGGACAGGCCGTACAGATCGGCGCTTCGGCTGACGTCATCTTCGGAACGGTCGAATACGTCCAGCGCACCACCTTCGAAGAAGGCGCCTTTAACGAAGTCCGCCAGTCGCGCTCGACGCGCCTGAGCGGCATCTCCGGCACGCTCGGCGCGGCCGTGACCGCGCGCTCCCTCGCGGGTGACGACGACGCGCTCACGCTCGGCCTTGCGGTGACGCTCCCGACGCGCCTGACGGGCACGCAGACGCTGACGCTCGGCGAGAGCCTCGACCGCGACACGCTCGCCGCCGAGACAGAGGGCTCGGCCACGCTGCCGCTGCTCACCCGCGGCGGCCTCTCGTACCGCTCCGGCGCCCGCTGGACCGCGGCGATCGACGCTCTGTATGAGCCGTGGACGTCGTTCGAGAGCACGCTGCCTGTCGGCGGCTACAACGAGCCGGCAGGCCTCAACGACCTGCGCGACCGCGTGCGCGTCGGCGGAGGCGTCGAGCTCTTGCCCGCCGGGCGCGACCGGAACGCGGGCCTGCTCGCGCGGACGGCGTACCGCCTTGGCGCATACGGCGAGCGCGGCCTCTATGCGCCCGACGGATCGACCGTACAGACCTATGCGATCACGGGCGGTGTGTCCGTGCCGAACCGCATCTCGGGCGCCCGAATCGACCTCGGCTTCGAGGTCGGCACGCGGGGCGCGGCCGAAGGCGCGCTCGTCCGGGACGTGTTTGCACGTGGCTCGCTGACGCTGAACTTTGGCGAGCGCTGGTTTATCCGCCGCCGCATCGAGTGAGGGCTCGCGTCACGCGCCCGCAGGCGTGGAGACGAGCGTGCCCTGCATAAACTGGAAGTGCCCGGGGTAGGTGCAGATGAAAGGGTAGCTACCCGCGGGCGGCATCGTGAACACGACGGCCGTCCGTTCGCCCGGACCCGCAATCGGCGTGGCTGCGATCACGGACGCATCGTTCGGGATGTGGTCGGCGTCGCCCGCGGCGGCCCGCCCGACGCGGTCGATGTCGCCGGCCGCTTTCAGCACGACGACGTTGTGGAGCATCGTCGGGCTCGACGTGCCCGTGTTGTCCATCACGAGGCGGACCGTCGCCCCGGCAGGTGCCTCGATGCGGGCCGTCGCGTATGCCATCGCATTTGCCTGTGCGGCCACAACCAGTTCGGTGTCGACAGCCTCCGCGAAAACTGCCGACTGAGCCGGGTCCGGCGGGGCGGGCTCGGACGAGCAGGCGGCAAAGGTGAGGCAAACGGCAGTAATCAGGACGCGCATCAAGGCAAAAGAATGAGAGACAAGTGGAGAAAACGGGCGAAACGGGTAGACCTGCGCTGCTCCGGAGAAAAGCAGGCCCGCCGGTCTCCGGCGAGCCTGCCCGACGATCAGAACGTCCAGTTCGCGTCGTCCTTCTCGGTTCGGCGGCGGGCACGCTGCATGAGCGTCTCGTGGAACGCCTGCACCGCCTCGCCGTCGGCGGGGTATCGGAGCAGGTAACGCCCGTCGGGCTGGAGGTCCCAGGCCTGGACGTTGTCGTCGAGCGCGAACCGGAGCGTGCGCAGCAGGCGCTTCTCGGCCTTGGCGTCGCGGACGGGCAGGACCACCTCGACGCGGTCGTCGAGGTTGCGGCGCATCCAGTCGGCCGAGCCGATATACGTCTCGCCCTCGCCGTCGTTGTGGAAGTAGTAGATCCGGCTGTGCTCCAGAAAGCGCCCGATGATCGACGAGACCCGGATCGTCTCCGAGATGCCCGGGATGCCAGGCCGTAGGCGGCAGTGGCCGCGGATGACGAGGTCGATCTGAACGCCCTCGCCGCTCGCGCGGTACAGCTCGCGGATGATGCCCATGTCGTCGAGCGCGTTCATCTTGGCGACGATGCGGCCCGTGCCGGACTTGCGCTGGTGCCGCACCTCGCGGCGGATGAGTTCGACGAACCGCGCGCGGAGGTCGCGTGGGGCGACGGCGAGCGTCTGGTACTCCTGCTCGGGCGCGTAGCCCGTGAGCGAGTGGAACAGGTGCACGAGGTCCTGCCCGATGTCCTCGCGGCACGTGAGCAGCCCGAAGTCGGTGTAGAAGCGCGCCGTGCTCGGGTTGTAGTTGCCCGTCCCGACGTGCGCGTAGCACCGCAGGCGGCCCTTCTCCTCGCGGACGACGAGCGTCGTCTTAGCGTGCGTCTTGAGCCCGACGAGGCCGTAGGCGACGTGCGCCCCGGCTTCTTCCAGGCGCCGCGCCCACGAGATGTTGTTCTCCTCGTCGAAACGCGCCTTGAGCTCGATGAGGACCGCGACCTGCTTGCCGCGCTCGGCCGCCCGAATGAGCGCCCGCACGACAGGGCTGTCGTCGGACGTGCGGTAGAGCGTCTGCTTGATCGCGAGCACGTGCGGGTCGTCTGCCGCGTCCTCGATAAAGCGCTGCGTGGACGACGTAAAGCTCTCGTAAGGGTGGTGGACGAGAATGTCGCCCTGCCGGATGGCGGCGAAGATGTCGGGCTCCTCCTCCAGCTCGCGGTGCCGCAGGCGGACCGGCACAACGGCCGAGTGCGGGAGGTAGCGCAAGTGCGGCAGGTCGACCCGGGGAAGGCTGAACAGGCCCGAGAGGTCCAGTTGGCCCTGCACGTTCACGACGTCCTCGACCTCGTCGAGACCCATCTCGCGCGCGAGCAGGTGGCGGACCCGGTCGGGCATATCGGCCTCGACTTCCAGCCGGACCACGTCGGCGAAGCGGCGCTCGCGGAGCTCTTCGGCGATCAGTTCGAGCAGGTCGTCGGCCTCGTCCTCGGCACGCTCCAGGCTCGCGTTGCGCGTCACGCGGAAGGCATGCGCCGCCTCGACCTCCATCCCGCGAAACAGGTCGGCCGCGTTGTGGCGAATGACGTCTTCGAGCGCCACGACGTGCATCTGCGAGTCGTTGACAGGCACCCAGCGGCCCCGGCCAGTCGGAATCTTGAGACGCGCGAAGTGCTCCGTCCCGCGCGTCGGGTGCCGCAGGACGAACGCGAGCGAGAGCGAGCCGTTCGAGATGAACGGGAACGGGTGGCTCGGGTCGAGCGCGAGCGGCGTCAGGATCGGGAAGACGGCGTCGCGGAAGACGGCGTCGACGCGGGCCCGCTCGTCGTCGTTGAGCGAGTCGACGGTCCGGACGACGAAGCCCGCCTCAGCAAGGCGCGGCCGCAGCGCGTCGGTCCAGAGTTGGTCCAACCGGTGCTGCATGTCGCGGGCGGCCGCGAGCGAGAGGTCGAGCTGCTCACGCGGCGACCGGCCATCGGGCGAGAGCGCTCGGACTCCCGCAGCAAGCTGGCGCTTGAGGCCGCCGATGCGCTTGCGGTAGAACTCGTCGAGGTTGTTGGCCGTGATGGCGACAAAGTGAACGCGCTCCAGCAACGGCGTCCGCGAGTCGAGGGCCTGGTAGAGAACGCGCCAGTTAAAGTCCAGCCACGAGAGCTCGCGGTTGAAGTACAGCGTGGGATCGTCGAGTGTGGCGCCGTCGGGGACGGGCTGCGCCTGGACGGCGAGCGGCAGCAAGCGGTCGAGCGTCGGCGCCCCATCGCCCGCGGCGGCATCGTGAGACGAGGCCCGAGCGGTCGTCCGCGCGACGGGCGCCTTCTTGGGCTTCCGGCGGGGAGCGGGCGGCGGAGGCACGTCGGTCGCCTCGTCGTCGGCCGCGGGCGCGTCGCGCGTGGCGGTGTCGCGTGCCGCCGCGTCGAAGGCCGCCGCGAGCGACGCCTCGGTGGCAGCAGTGTCCGGTTCGGCAGTCGGGTCGAAGTCGAGAGGCTCCATTCGGGTCGTCGGAAAAAGACGGTGTACGCCACCGGGCGCGGACTAGTCCACCGGCTCAGACGCATCCCAGGTTAAAAAGTCGCCGCGCTCGATCTGCTGCCGGAGACGGTTGAGGCCGACGATCTCGGCCTGAATGGCCGCCACGGCCGGCCCGGAGTCGCCGTCGCTGCCGTCCGGACCGCTGCGTTCGGCGGCGAGCAGGCGCCGACGGGCGTCCTCGACGGCGTCGAGCAGGCGCTCCATCTTGAGGCGCCGCATGGCTCCCGTGGCGACGGCGAACGGCTCGGCGTCCTCGCCGGGAACGACGATGCCGGCCCGCGACCAGTTTTGCGACACGTCGTGCTGGGGCGCGAGAATGCGCCCGACGAGCTCCTGGACGGCCGTCCCGTGGGCGCCTCGCAGAAACGGCTGCGCGTCGACCGCTCCAGCCTCGAACTGCGCGAGGAGCACCTCGACGGTCTCGCGCGCGGCGCCCTCGGAAAACTCGTCGAGCCCCATCCGAGTCATAACGTGCTCGACCATTGGAATGCCGACGTGGAGCATCAGGCGGAGCAGGGTCTCCTCTTTGGGCCTCACGATGGCGACGGCGCCTCCCGGGTCGGAGGAGACTCCGACCTCGTTCGGGATGATCGCCGGGTCCTGACGCGTCCGCCGCACGTCGACAGACCGCATGGCCGGCTCGGGTGCCGACGGGCGGCGCGAACGGAGGTCGACCTCGCGGCGGATCTCGGGCTCGACCACGTCGAGCGCGCGGGCTGCCCGACGGACATATTCCTCGGCGAGGATCGAATCCTGCACGCGAGCCACGGCCGAGACGACGCGGTCGACGGCCTCACGCTTGCCCTCGGGCGTCTCGAAGAGGCCGTCGCGGCGGGCCGAGAGCACGAGAAAGTCGACGAAGCTGCGACGCTCGTCGCGAAGGACCGTCCGGAAGGCGTCGGAGCCGAAGGTTCGGACGAACGAGTCGGGGTCAGCGCCGTCGGGGAGGTTGACGCAGTACGGCGTGAGGCCCGCGTCGAGGGCCGTCTCGACGCCCTTGCGGGCGGCGGACTGACCGGCCGAGTCAGCGTCGAAGAGCAGCACAACGCGCGTCGTGCCGGCGCGGGCGAGGCTGTCGAGTTGCTGCGCCGTCAGCGCCGTCCCAGACGCCGCGACGACGTTCTCGACGCCGGCCTGCCAGAGTGCGACGACGTCGGCGTGGCCTTCGACGACGATGGCTTCGCCGCTCGCCCGGATCGCCCGCTTCGCCTGCTTCATCCCGAAGAGCACGCGGCTCTTGTGGTAGACCTCGGTCTCGGGTGTGTTGAGGTATTTCGCCGGCGTGTAGTCCGCACTCGCGGTCCGCGAGTCGGGCAGAATGCGGCCGGCGAAGCCGAGGACCTTGCCGATGGGCGATAGGATCGGAAAGACGAGGCGGTCGCGGAAGACGTCGTAGATGCCCCCGTTCTCGCGGCGGCGGACGAGCCCGACCGCTTCGAGCACGTCGGGGTCGAAGCCGGCCGCCGTGGCGGCCGTCGCAAGGCCGTCCCACCCCTCGGGCGCGAACCCCAGTCCGAAGGCGAGGACGGCCTCTTTGGTGAACGCGCGCTCAGCGAGGTACGCGCGGGCCCGTTTGCCGGCGTCGTTGCGAAGCTGCTCGACAAAGTAGCCGGCGGCAAAGCGGAGGGCCGCGTGGAGCGTGCCCTGCCGGTCGGCCGCTGGGCTGTTCTCCTCGGGGAGTGCGATGCCGGCCCGAGCCGCGAGCAGGCGGACAGCATCCAGAAACCCCACCCCTTCCGTCTCCTGGACGAACGAAAACACGTCGCCCGTCTTTTTGCACCCGAAGCAGTAGAAGAACCCCTCGTCCGGCACGACTGAGAACGACGGCGACTTCTCGTTGTGGAACGGACAGAGGCCTAGAAAGCGGCGCCCCTGCTTTTTGAGAACCACACGCTCGCCGATCACGTCGACGAGGTCGGACGCGGCACGGACTTCGTCTTTGATCGCGTCTGGGATGCCGGCCATGGGCGGAGAGTCGGGGCCGGGAGTTTACCCCGGCAGGTGCCGCGGCCGGGCCGCCCCGAGCAGCTCAACGGCGTCGCCAACGGCGACGTGGCCACCAGTGACGACCTCGGCCCGAATACCGCCCCGCCCGACGAGCGCTGCGAAGGCCTGCGGCTGGCCCGTCACGCGGACGAGGTACTTGCACGGCGCGCAGACGCGCACGCCGCGCAGAACGGCCGCCCCGATTCGAAACTCGCCGCCGAGGAGGTCGCGCAGGTCCACGCCGGCCACGACGAGGTTACGGCGGTGCTCGCCGTGTGACATCGCGACGCCGAACAGGGCTTCGGCCTCGGCAAGGGCCTCGGCGGAAATGAGCGTGAGCGCGCGTCCTTTGCCGGGCCACCGGCTGAACGAGCCCTCGCCACGCGCGTAGCGGTCGCCGGCGAGGCCGCGCCCGGCGAGCGCCTCGGCGGAAGCGACGGACACGACGAGGGCACCGGCCGCGGGCGCGACGTAAATCTGAGCCAGGCGAGGAGTCATCACAGGCGAACGGGCGTTCGGGGAAACGCCTATCCATCCGGCAGGTGCCGGTGGAGTGAGCGGGTCGCCTGGATCGTCCGGCCGGCCGGGGCGTTGCCGCCCCACGTCGCCAACCCCACGACCATGCCGTACACCGAGATCTCGGGTGTCCCCGTCTTCGGAGATCCTCAGGCGAACGCCGTCGAGCAGATTCTCCGTTGCGCTCGCGATGCCGACGGCGCGGCGCTGATGGCGGACCACCACCTCGGCTACGCCGTCCCGATCGGCGGCGTCGTGGCCTACGCCGACCACGTCAGCCCGTCGGGCGTCGGCTACGACATCGCGTGCGGCAACAAGGCCATTCTCCTCGACGCCGACGCGTCCGACGTGCGGGCCAACATTGCGACGATCATGGACGACGTGTGGAACGCGGTCTCGTTCGGCGTCGGCCGCAAAAACAATGAGCGCGTGGACCACGACCTGTTCAGCGACCCGGCGTGGAAGATCCCAGCCGCGAGTGGGCTCCGAAAGACGGCTCGGGAGCAGCTCGGGACGGTCGGCAGCGGCAACCACTACGTCGACCTGTTCACGGACGAGCAGGACCGCGTCTGG
>DASVSE010000416.1:0-1761 GCA_036388235.1 Rubricoccaceae bacterium
GTCGCGGTCGTACTTGGCGCCGTATGACGCGGACACGTCCCCGTCGTGGTCAGAGAGGAGCCGAAACGGGAAACCGTTGGCCTTCTTAAACTCGGCGAGCGCGAACGGCGAGTCCGTCGAGATGCCGACGACCTGAGCGCCAAGGCCCTGGTAGCGGGCGTAGTCGTTTCCGACGGTGTTGAGCTCGGTCGTGCACACGCTCGTGAACGCGCCCGGGAAGAAGAGCAGCACGACGGGACCGTCCGCGCGCGCCTCGGCGAGGGTGAACGGGGCCATAGCCTCGTCGTACAGCGTGAAATCGGGGGCGGCGTCGCCAGTCGAGAGTGACATGAGATCGGGTAGAAACGGTGTCGAGCTACGCCGTGGCCCGGACGGGGTTCTGTCCCCGCGAGCTGCAGTTTGCTACTCACCGAAGCGGATCGTGCGGATGGGCTCGATGCGCGACGCAGCACGGGCCGGCAAGTAGGCCGCGAGCGTGCACATGGCAATCGCCGCCACGACCGTCCATGCCACATCGAACGCGCGAATCTCGACCGGTGCCGAGTCCAGGAAGTAGGCGTCGGCCGGGAGCGAGATAAAGCCGAAGCGCGCCTGAAGTAGCCCCAGCCCGACCGCGAGGAGGGCGCCAAGCACGGCCCCACTCGTGCCGACGAGCAGACCGAGCAGGACGAACAGGCGACGGACCGCCGCGCGGCTCGCGCCCATCGCAAGAACTGTCCCGATTTCGCGCGACTTCTCCAGCACGACCATCAGGAGGGCGCCCACAATATTGAAGGCGGCGACGAGCACGAGGATTGAAATGACGAGCGGCACGATGGACTGCTGAAGTGCGACCCACGCGAAAAGGCCGCTGTACACATCGTCGATCGGGCGGGCCAGAACGGGAGGGCCGAACGTCTCGGTAATCGCCTGGGCCGTCTGAGGGGCCAGCTGTCGGTCCGAAAGTGTGACGTCGATGCGGGTCGCCTGATCGGGTGCGTAGGCGAACAGCGACCGCACGGGCGCGATGCCGGCGTAGGCGAACCGGTCGTCAAAGTCGCCGAGTCCGGTCCGAAACAGGCCTGCGACGTGGAAGACGCGCACGCGCGGTCGCGAACGGACCTCACCTCCGCCAAGACCACGGGTCGAGAAGGCCGTCACGGCGTCGCCCACGGACAGTCCGAGGCGCTCCGCGTATCGGGCGCCCAGGACAATGCCCGGGCGGCCACGGGCGTCGGGCCCGAACGAGAGGCGGCCGGCCGTGAGGTGCTCACCGATAAAGGGCTGCCCGACCTCGGTCGTCCCCCACAGCATCGCGCCATCGACGCCCGACCGGCCGCTCTCCCGACGCCCGCGCAGGAGCGTAAAGTCGATCAGGGCCGGCTCGGCGCGGACCACGCCCGGCATGCTCCGCAGACGACGCGCGAGCGAGTCGATGGACGCGAGCGGCTCGCCGAGCAGCGACTCGACCTGCACGTGCTGCCCGAACCCGACGATCTTGGCCTCGATCTCGCGGCTGAACCCCCGCACGATCATCATCGCGAGCAGCAGCGCGCCCGTGCCAACGACGACCCCGCCTACCGCAGCCACGACGACGAAGCGGAGAAACCCCCGGCGCTCGTCGCGGCCGGTCGCACCGCGGAGGTAGCGCAGGGCGACCGTCTGTTCGAATGAGAGAGGCACGGAGGAAGGGCGTGACCGGACCGAAAGTTCGCCTCTGCCCGAACCTGCACCCGCCGGTCCCTTCGTTCTCCTCATCTGGGCCGCCACCTGACTGGCTTC
>DASVSE010000417.1:0-2540 GCA_036388235.1 Rubricoccaceae bacterium
TGAAAGCGGAACGCCAGCACGCCTCCCGAGGCCCCCACGCCGCACCGGGCGTGTGGTACGGAATGTGGAGCCTCGCGGGAAACGCCTCCGCTCCCCTATGTCTCGTCCCGACCCAGTGCCCTCGGCTCCCTCTCTCCTGGACGCCCGCATCGCCGCGCCGACGGAGAGCGAGGCCGCGCGCATGGCGAGCCGTCTTCGCCTGCTCCACGCCGTCACCACGCCCTCGGCCGAGCCGCTACAGGCGCGCCTGACGCGCGCGCTCGCGCTCACGGCGACGCTGCTCGACCTCGAATCCGGCATCTTCAGCCACGTCGTCGGCGATGTGTACACGGTCGTCGCCGTCAACGGCCCCGGGGCCGGGGCGGCGCCCGGCGCCACGTTCGCGACCGAGGACACGTACTGCGCGATCACGCTCGCGCACGACGACGTGTTCGCCGTCCGCGAGATGGGCGCCTCGCCATACGCAGAGCGGCCGTGTTACCTCTCGAACGGGCTGGAGCGCTACATCGGGATCCCCGTCCGCGTCGCGGGCGAAGTCTACGGCGTCCTGTGCTTCTCGGGGCGCGCGCCCGGCCCGGCCCCGTTCACCGAGGCCGACCACGACCTGCTCCGCGTCCTCGCGACGTGGATCACCGGCGCCCTGGAGCAGGAGGCGCAGCAGCGGGCGCTCGCCGAGCAGGCTGCGCTCGTCCGTGGTCTCTACGACGCTTCCCCGCTCATGATGGGCGTTGCTGAGTTCACCGCCGACGGGGACATTCTCCACCGGTCCGACAACGCCGCCGCCGCTGCCTTTTTCAGGCGGACGCCAGACGAAATGCGCGACCGGCTCGCCTCGGAGCTGGGGTTCTCCCCCTCGCACATCGCCCTCTGGGCCGATGCCTACCGGCGGACGGCGGCGGATCGGCAGCCTGTCCGCTTTGAGGACACCGTGGACGGCCCCGACGGGCCTCGCGTGCTCGCCGCGACGGTCGCGCTCGTCGCCGAGGCAGACCCGGCCCTCAGCCTCCCCGATCGGTTCTGCTACGCGATCGAGGACGTCACCGAGCAGCGGGCTGCGCAGCGCGCGCGCGCCGTAAGCGAGCGCCGGACCCGCGTGCTCAGCGAGGCCACGTTTGAAGGACTCGCCTTCTCGCGCGGCGGCCTGCTGCTCGACGCTAACGAGCAGCTCGCGACCCTGCTCGGCTACGACGCCTCGACCGAACTGGTCGGGCGCAGCGCGCTCACGTTCGTCGCGCCTGAGTCGGCCGCGCTCGCGCGGACGATGATCGGCGATGGCCGTCCCGAGGCCTACGAGATCGAGATCGTCCGCGCCGACGGCGGCCGCGTCTGGGCCGAAGCGCAGGGCCGCATCGTGCCCTACACCGACGGCGACGAGGTGCGCGTGACGGCCGTCCGAGACATCTCGCGCCGCAAGGCCGCCGAGGCGCACATGCGCTTCCAGGCCGAGGTGCTCGCGCACGTCTCCGACGCGGTCGTCGCGCTCGACCTCGACGGCTGTGTGACGTACTGGAACGCCGGCGCCGAACGCCTGCACGGCTTCCCGGCCGAGACCATCCTGGGCCGGCCGCTCGAATCGGTCGTCCGCTACACGCTGCCCGAGGCGGCGGCACCGACCCTCCGCGCGCCCGAGGCGCTCCGCGAAGCGGCCGGCGGCGACCTGGTCTACGAAGCGCCGGGCGGTGGGCGGCGGATCGTCTCGATCTCGGCGAGCCTCATCCGCGGCGACGACGGTCCCGACGGCACGCCCGGCACGGAGCGCGGCGTCCTCGCCGTCCTTCGCGACGTCACGGCCGAGCGCGAGCTCGCCGCCCGCATGGAGCATCAGGCGCTCCACGACTCGCTCACGGACCTCCCCAACCGGGCCCGCTTTCGGCAGCACGTCGAGGCGGCGCTGCGCCGCGGCGGCCCGTTCAACGTGCTCTACGTCGACCTCGACCGCTTCAAGACCGTCAACGACACGCTCGGCCACGACGCTGGCGACCGCTTGCTGCTGGCCGTCGCCACACGGATGCAGGCCGCGGCCGGCGCCGGCGCGCTCGTGGCTCGCCTCGGCGGCGACGAGTTTGCCGTCACGGTGCCCGGCGACCGGCGCGCCGGCGCGCGCGTCGGGCGTCACCTGTTATCGGCTCTGCGGGTGCCTGTCGTGCTCGGTGCGCGCGAGGTCGTGCCCGGGGCGAGCATCGGCCTCGTCGGCCGCGCCGAGCGTTACGCCGACCCCGAGACGCTCCTCCGCGACGCCGACACGGCGATGTACCATGCTAAGCGGGCGGGCCGAAACCAGGTGTCGGTCTTCGACGACGCGATGCACCAGACCGTCTCGAATCGGTTCTCGCTCGAGCACGACATCCGCCAGGCGCTCCGCGAGGACCAGTTCTGCATCCGCCTCCAGCCCATCGTGGACCTGACGACGGGCGAGGTCGCCGGCTTCGAATCGCTTGCCCGCTGGGAGCACCCGACGCGCGGCCTGCTCGGCCCCGCCGCCTTTATCGGACTCGCCGAAGAACTCGGCCTCATCGCCGAGATCGACGGCCGGGTGCTGG
>DASVSE010000418.1:0-2128 GCA_036388235.1 Rubricoccaceae bacterium
GAGTCCGACCGCTTCGGCACCTCGGTGGCCGTCTCGGGCAACGTGGTCATCGCCGGGGTCCCGGGCGACGACGGCCCGGCGAACGCGGAGTTCTCTTCCGGCGCGGCGTACGTCTTCGAGTCCCCGGCCGTCAAGCAGACCGCCCTCTTCAACCCGACGCCTGCGCAGGGCGACGGCCGCGGCTACCGCCTTCTCGGCGCTCCCGCCCCGTCCTACGACGTGACCGACCTCGCCGGGCTCAACCTCGTCCAGGGCATCCCCGCCGGGGCGAACGCGGCGACGCACCCGGCCCAGTACCCGACCGCCGCGCCGAACCTCTACACGGTGTACGCCGGCGACGGGACCTACGTCCGTCCCGACGCCGACGACGTGCTCGTGCCCGGCCGCGGCTTTTTCTGGCAACTCTACGACCGCGACATCGTCCCGGTCCGCACCTCGTTCGGGGGCGGGACGAGCACCAGCGTCGAGCTCACCGTTTTCGCGCTCATCGCGCCCGGGACGGCGGCGACGTCCAACGTCTCGCTCGCCTTCGCGGACAACGTGGGCGCGGGCCGCGACGACTTCCAGATGCTCGCCAACCCGTTCGGCCGCTCGCTCGCCGTCTCGGGCATCACCGTCACGGGCGGCACGATCCAGGGCGGCGACGTCTTCCAGGCGTTCAACCCGAACGGCAACACGTACCAGCTGCTGCTGGCCGGTAGCCGGCTCGCCGTCTGGCAGGGCGTCTTCGCCGAGCTCGTCCCGACGACCCCGGGCGGCGCGGTCACGGTGACGTACAGCTACGCCGCGACCGACACGAACGCGCCGCCGCCGTTCTACGGTCGAGGCGTCGCCGGAGCCGCCACGCCGGGCGTCCGCTTCACGCTCGCGGGGACGCTCGCAGACGGGACGACCGTCGCCGACGAGGCCGCCGTCGTCCGCCTGGACGCCGCCGGGCAGGCCGGCTGGGACGCGCTCGACGCTTCGAAGCTCACGCCGCCGACCGCAGCCTACGCGCTCGTCGCCCCGGTCACGCTCCGCAACGGGGCCGCGATGCGCCTCGCCGTCGACACGCGCGCCGAGGGCGTCGCGGCGTCGGTGCCGCTCGCGCTCACCGCGACGGCCGGCGGCACGTTCACGCTCGCATGGACGGCGAACGTGCCGGACGGCTGGAGCGCCACGCTCCGCGACGCCGCGACGGGCCAGACGGTCGACCTCGCTGTCGACTCCTCGGTCGCGTTCACGCTCGGCACGGCGCAGGACTGGGCGACCCGCTTCACCGTCGACCTCACGCCGCGCGGCGCGACGGCCGGCGACGGAACGACGGCTGCGGTCTTTGCGCTCTCCGCGCCGCGCCCCAACCCGACGACGGGCGCGGCGTCGCTG
This sequence comes from Rubricoccaceae bacterium, assembly GCA_036388235.1. Lineage (GTDB taxonomy): Bacteria > Bacteroidota > Rhodothermia > Rhodothermales > Rubricoccaceae > DASVSE01. Next base: position 1,366 of record DASVSE010000418.1, read on the forward strand.
ACATTGACGATGGACCGCCCGCAGCGCGTCCGCGCCGTGCTCCTCGACGCGCTCGGGCGCGAGGTGGCCGTGCTGCACGAGGGCGAGGCCGCGGGCGTGGTGGCGCTGACGGTCGACGGCCGCGCGCTGGCGCCGGGCGTGTACGTCGTACGCGCCGCCGGGTCCGACGCGTCGCTCGTGCGGCGGCTGACCATCACCCGCTGATCCCCGCTTCAGACCCTGACGCCGAAACGCACATGACACGATTTATCGCCCTTCTCCTCCTCCTCATCGCCCCGTTCGCCGGCACGACCGCGCAAGGCCGCTCGGACCTCGACCGGCTCAGCGAGACATCGGCATACACCAGCCCCGAGGAGAGCCCGTCGCCGGTCGGCGGTGAGGATGCACTCGCGTGCGGCGATCCAGGAAGCCCCCCGTGCCCGCCGCCTGACGCGCCGCCGGTGCCTGTTGACGGCGGACTGAGCCTGCTCGCGCTTGCCGGGGCGGGCTACGCGGCCCGCAGGCTCCGCCGAGCGCGGGCCGAGGGGGCATGATGCGGGAGGGTATGGGCCGGCACGGCTCCATTAATGAGGATTGAGCCTGCGGGCAAATGGGTCTCACATACGCTCGCCGAGGCTCCCGAGCAGGTTGTCGAACCCTTCGGAGTGGGTGCAGAATCGGCCTTTACGGTGTCGAGAGAGCCAAAAACGAAGGCCCCGACCTCTCGAAAGAGGCCGGGGTCCTATCGGTGGAGATGCCGGCACCACCTATGCTCCCGGTCTGC
>DASVSE010000419.1:0-6082 GCA_036388235.1 Rubricoccaceae bacterium
GCGCGAACGCCTTGAGCGCGCCGACGTGCGTCGTCGCGACCGTATGCGCGCCGCGGGCCGTTAGGCGCCGCAGAACGGCCTCGGCGAGCGCGCCGCCTTCGGCCGGGTCGGTCCCCGTGCCGGCCTCGTCGAGCAGGCACAGCGAGCGGTCGTCGGCCCGCTCCAGCATCGCCGCGACGTGCGTGAGGTGGCTCGTGAACGTCGAGAGGTCGTCCTGAATCGACTGCTGGTCGCCGACGTCGACGAAGATCTGCGTCGGCAAGGCAATGCGCGTACCGGGGGCCGCGGGGACGGGCAGGCCGTAGGCGGCCATGAGCGTCGTCAGGCCGACGGTCTTCATCACGACCGACTTGCCGCCCGCGTTGGGTCCGGTGACGACGAGGCACGTCGCTGCCTCGGGCCGCCGGTCGAGGTCGGGATCGCCTGACCGGTCGCCGAGCGAGAGCGTCAGCGGGACGACCGCGCGGCGCTCGGCAGGGGGCCGCTTCGCCTCGCGGAGCACGAGCCCGACGTGCCGCGCCCCGACCAGCCGCAGCGGCCCGCCTTCGCCAACGTCAGGCACGAGCGCTCCGGTTTCGAGCGCGAGCCGGGCGGCGGCGGCCGTCGCGTCGAGGCGCCCGAGCGCGTCGAGGCCGTCGCGCACGTCGTCTGTGTGGTGGCGCGCGTGGCCCGAGAGCTCGCGCAGGATGCGCTCGACCTCGCGGGCGCGCTCGATCTCCAGCTCGCGGATCTCGTTGTTGAGGTCGAGGACGCTGGCGGGCTCGATAAAGACCGTCTGGCCCGAGGCCGAGACGTCGTGGACGAAGCCCTGGACCTTGCGCTTGGCCTCGGCGCGGACCGGGATGACGGCGCGGCCGCCTCGAATCGTCGGCTGGCTCTCGGTCGCCCAGCCCTGCGCGATGGCGGCCCGGAGGGCGGTGTTGAGCGTTTCGCGGAGGCGTCCGCCGAGGCTCGCCAGGCGCCGCGTGAGGTCCGAGAGCAGCGGGCTCGCGTCGTCGCGGACATGCCCGCCCTCGTCGAGCGTCCGCGCGATCCGGTCTTCGAGCGCCTTCAGGACGACGATGCGCTCGGCGACGCCCCACAGGCCGGGCGCCTTGGATTTCCGGGCGTGCAGGTAGTCGTGGACGAGCCGGAGCACGGCAAGCACACGGCCTAACGCCGCGAGGTCTGCGCCGTCCACGAGCGAGTCTTTGGGACGCAGCCGCGCCAGCGTCGGCCGGACGTCGTCGGAGGTTGCGAGCGGGAACGGGTCGTCGAAGCCGAGCAGGTCCGTCATCTCGCCCGCGCGGGCGAGGCGCGCGCGGACCGTCACCGCGTCCGAGGACGGGCGGAGCGCAGCCAGCGCCTCGGCGCCGTAGGGCGTGCGGGCGTGCGATGCGAGGCGCTCGCGCACGGTGTCGAAGCCGAGGCGCGCTTCGGCGTCGGGCGGGTAAAGCTGAACGTCGGTCATGCCGGAAGAACGCCTGGCGCGGCGGTTTGGCGCCGCCTGAGGAGCGGCACAGCGTCACCGAACGGCGAATCCACACGGCGGGTTCGGCCGTCCGACGCGCGGGGCAGCACACCGGCCGGCCGGGTCACACCGGCCCGACCGTCGCGTGGTCGCCGATGTTGAGCGTGCCCGAGAAGCCCGAGACGGCTGCGTGGTGACCGACAAGCGCGTTGTCCAGCACGGAGCCCGTGACCGTCCCGTTGGCGAAGACGATGGAGTTGGTGAGCGTCGAGCCGTCCACAACGGCTCCGGCCTCGAGCGAGACGTTCGGCCCGACCGTCGAGCCGCCGCGGACGACGGCGCCCGCGCCCATGAAGACCGGCTCGACGAGCGTCGAGTCGGCGTCGACCGTCCCGCGCTTTGCGTTCTGGCCCGTCTGCCCGAGCACGACCGCGCTCGTCTCCATCAGGGCGGGAATGGTGCCGCAGTCCAGCCACTCGCTGACCGACGCCGTCGTGAACGTCTGGCCGGCCTTGAGCATCCGGTCGAAGGCGTCCGTGATCTGGTACTCGCCGCCCTTGCCCGTCACCTCGTGGTCGAGCAGGTACTGGACCTCGCGCTTCAGCGTGGCCCCGTCGCGGATGTAGTAGATGCCGACGATGGCCTCGTTCGAGATCGGCGTGTCGGGCTTCTCGACAAAGTCAGTGATCCGGTCGCCGTCCTTGACCACGACGCCGAAGCGGCTGGGGTCCTCGACGGTCTGGACCCAGATGACGGCGTCGGACGTGAACGGCGCGACGCGGTCCATTGTGAACAGCGTGTCCGCGAACACGACGACGACCTCGCCGGCGAGGTGCTCTCCGGCCGAGGCGACGGCGTGGGCTGTCCCGAGGGCCGTTTCCTGGACGGCAAAGTGGGCGTCGATGCCGTGGCGCGCGCAGATCGCTGTAAGGCTGTCGCGGACCTCCTGCCCGAAGTCGGGCCCGAGGATGAAGACGGCCTCGGCGAAGGGCGCCTCGAAGGCGGCGACGAACGTCTCGATGATGCGCTCGACCATCGGCGTCCCGGCGACGGGCAGCAGCGGCTTCGGCGTGACGTGGGTGTGCGGGCGGAGGCGCGTGCCGCGGCCGGCCATCGGGACGATCAGTTTCATTGCGAGCGGGTCGGAGGGAGAGGGCGGGGAAGATACCGGGGCCGGCGAGCGGGAGTCGCAGCCGACGAGGCCTGCCGTTGCCTTAGCCGCCGGCGCCTCGGACGACCATCTCGACCGCGAGGGCGGTGAGGATCATGCCCATCAGGCGCTCGATGGCGATGAGGCCGCGGCGCCCGAGCGCCCGCGCGAGGCGGGGCGCGAGCAGCAGGATCGCCGCCGTCGCCGCCCACGCCAGCACGAGCGCGGCCAGCCACTCGGGCCACCGCGCGGACTCACGGCTGACGAGCAGCATCACGGTCGCCATCGCGCTCGGGCCGGCCACGAACGGAATCGCGAGCGGGACGACGAACGGCTCGGCGTCGATGGCCTCCTCGGCCATCGTGCCGTGGTGCTGCGGGAAGATCATCCGGAGCGCGATGAGAAACAGGATGATGCCGCCGGCGATGGAGAGCGCCTCCTGCGAGATGCCGAGCCCGCGCAAGATGGCCGGGCCGGCAAAAAGGAACAGCACTAGGACGCCGAGTGCGATGAGCAGCTCACGCGCGACGACGCGCCGCCGCCGCTCGGGTGCGACCGGTGCGAGCGCGGCGAGATACAGCGGGATGTTGCCGAAGGCGTCCATCACGAAGAACAACAGCACGAACGCGGAAAGGAGCGACATGGCAGCGGCGGAGGCGTGACGGAAGCTGCACACAGAGACCTGCCCGAGCAGTGGCGTCCTTCGGACCGTATCCTCGCCTCCTCCTTCGCTGCTGCCGATGGCCCGCGTCCCGTTTCCGAGCACAGCTTGGACGCCGACCACCGAACTGGCTTGGCCCCACCGGATGCTCGCCGGGAACGGTCGGCGCGCTCTGACGGGCAGTACGCGTGGCCTCATCCTCGCCCTTTTGTTCATCGGCGGATGCGCGGGGACGAGGCTTCCGCCAGCGACGATGCTGACGTTTCCGAGCGAGCTCCCGCCCGACGCGGCGCTCGGGCTGGCGCGAAACGTGCTTCGCCGAGCCGGCTGGGCCGTCGAGCAGGCAACCAACCAGACGTTCTCGACCGGATGGCACGACACCGAGGGCGGCCCGGTCCGCCTGATCGTCAAGGCCACTGAGGTCGACGATGGCGCGTCGACGGCGGTACGCATTCGCGGCGAGCGGCAGGTCGGGCGCGGCACAGAGCCGGTCGTTCGTCCAGATACGCGCAGCCCGGCTTCGGCAGTCTGGACGGCCGTCGAGGCCGCGGCGCGGCGGGTCGGCGCCGAGGTGCGCTACGCGAGGCCCTGAGCGACCCACGGCGATCTACCGACACGTGGTCCGGCAGCCGCTTCAGCGCGGCATGCTTGTACGCGCTCTTGCCTGTCTCGCGCTCCACGTCGCCGGTAGTGGTCTCGCGACCGGCGGCGATTCGGTAACCCCTGCTCTACTTCCGAAACGTCAGAACCGTCGACCTCTCGTACCGGGAGATCGACCCCGATGGGAGCCCGAGTTCGGCCGCTGCCCCGTCCAGACATGCTGGCCCCTCGCATGTCGGCTGCGGCTCGAGCAGGACCAGGCGGGTTGGAGACACGGTATAGGTGAACCGCGTGGTCCGGCCGTCTGCGCGGTCCCCGAGCCGGAGAGTTAGGGTGGTTTCATCTGCCTCCCACTGCCCCTCCTCGTAGACGCTCAAGACGTCCGGGGCCTGGTATCCTTGGATCTCGTAGCTCCCGTCGCCGCCGAGCACATAGCGGCTGTCCAGGTTCGGGTTGTTGTCCGGGCGGATTTCTCTCCGGAGCGTGATGGGCCGTCCAGCCACAAACGCGACGGTCGGGAAGGTGAACGAGCCCCCTTCCAGCGTGATAGGTGGACGCCCGCCCCCCAACTCGTACAGGAGCACGGAGGGAAACGTCACCCTGTCCCCAGTGATGACGAGCGGAGGGCCGTCGAGATAGCCCTCATAGGTGCTCGACGAGCCGTTCGGCTGGACGAACAGCCGGAACGACGACCGGACTGAGTCGCCCTGGAGGGACAGCCGGTAGTACGGGAAGACGGTGGGCTCGGGGCCGTTCAGGTCGAACGACGTGAACGTCGCCTCGCGGTACCCTCGGGGACCGGTTCGGCCGGCTTGGGCGAAGCGAAGCGTCGCGTTGACCTCGCCGCTGATCACGGCCTGCCCCCCCGTGGGTCGGCCAACAAAGTTGACGACGGGGCCGGTGAACGTCGGGGTGACCGTCTCGGCCGTCCCGCTCGAGTCGGCCGTCCAGGCGCCGACGAGAGCGTCCCGGCTTGGGGTGCCCTGCGAGTCGCAACCCGCGAGCAGGACGGCAAGGAGGGCGAGAGTGTAGAAACGCATCACGGGGAGGGCAGTCGTACGGTTGGAACCAATCTATCCCGCTGCGATCGTGGCCGAGATGGTGCCGGAGCCGGCGATGAGGAGGCGCGTGCGTTGCGGCTCGTCAAGCTCGGGTGGGAAGGGGCAGCGGGCCATGTGGGACGCTAGCGGCCCTCCGACACAGCGTGAGGCATGCCGGGGCCTGGCGCCCTAGGCACGTTGCTAAGTCGTACCCTTGCCCCACGAAGGCCACCGCCGGTGTCTCCCCTACCCCGTGATCATGAACCGACTCGTCTACCTCTGCGCTACCCTTTTTATGGCGGGCTGCGTGGACCAATCAGCGCCCGCCGCCGACGAGGCGCCGACGGAGCCCACCGCGTCCGAGCCAGCGATGTCGGGCGTCCCCCGCGAGGTGTCCGACGTCGCGGAGCGTCTGGAGGGGTGCAACCACTTCGCCGGCGAGACCGGCGACAATACGCCCGAGCGCGAGGAGCAGATCGGCGCAGCCATGGAGGAGCTGCGCTGCGGCGATGAGCTTGACCGGGACGTTGCCCGCATCCGCGCGACGTACGCGGGCAACCCCGCAGTTGAGGAGGCGCTGAAGGAGGCCATGGAGCTGTAAGGCCCGGAGGGCGGGCGGGATGGGCCGGAAGGCCATCCCGAAAGCTATCCGTCGATAATGCAGCGCCGGCCGTCCTCACGTAGCCGTGGGACGGCCGCTGCTGCGTGGTGGGCTGCTTGCTGCCGCTCTGGACCTCGCCGTCCTGCCAGTCCTGGCCTGATGCCTGTGGAGCGGGTACAGGGCTTACGTTCGCCCACCCAACCTATGAGGCTATGCATCTCCTCTACACCCTCGTCTTAGCGGTCGTCCTGACCGGGTGCAGTACCCCGTCGATCGACGCCGAGTCCTGCCGGCCCTCCATCGCGGCTGTCAACGAGAGCGTCCCTGACGACGAGCAGGATGCGTTCCAGCGGTCCCTTATGCGTCTTGTGGCCTCGAAGACCTCTCCGAGTGCGATGGTGACCGCTGGGACGGACTCGACGGCGTTCATAGCCCTCGTGTGCGACCACCTTGACGGGATGACGGCCGAGGAGATCACCGAGGCCGCGCAGAACGCCCCGGAACCCGACATGGGGGCGTTGGACGGCGCCGAGGCGGGGGCGGCGATGACCAACGGCCCCAATGCGCCGGGGAGCGCCGT
>DASVSE010000420.1:0-5857 GCA_036388235.1 Rubricoccaceae bacterium
CCTGCGCGTCGTCGATGTCGACGGCCGGAGCAATGCGGGCTTCTGGCGTGCCGTGGCGATCCGTGCGGTGATTCCCGAAGCGGTCTGGCTGGTGGTGCCGTTCTCGTTCTTTGTCGACGTGCTGTTCATCTTCCGCGGGGACCGGCGGTGCCTGCACGACCTGCTCGCTCAGACGGTGGTCGTGAGCACGTCGCAAGGCTAGGTGACGGCCCTCCCGTGTGCCGTCGAGGACGCGCCGCGGCGCTACGCGCTCACAGAGCTGCTTCGCGGCCTCGGCCTCGTGCCGGCCTGGGTCAGCGTGGACGATGCCGCGCTGGTTGCCGGTTCCGCTCCGGAGCACGCGCGCTCTGGGGTGCTCCGCTTCCGGACGGACCCCACGATCCGGCTCGACCGCCTGCCCGGCAATGTCGGGTGGCTCGGTCGCGCCACGCCCCTGCCGGTGGGGCCGGGCGGCAGGCCCGCGGCGGACCCGCACGCCGTCGTCGAGGCCGACGTGCTCGGATCGGCCTTCTGGTTCTTGGCTGGCGTGCAGGAGACGGCAACCGTCGCCCGCGACGCACACGGGCGGTTCCGCCTGGCAGACTCGTTTCAGCATGCGCACGACCTCGGCGAGCGGGCGCCCGTCGACGAGCTGCGGGCGTGGCTCGGGGCATCTCTTCAGGCGCTCGGGCATGACGTGCCGGGACGGACGTGGGGCGGCGCCCCGTGGGCCGTCGCCCTCACCCATGACCTCGACGCCATCCAGACGCCGCGTTTGCGCTCCGTTGCGGCCGACCTGCTGCGCCGGCAGCCGCGCCGCGCCCTCACGCGCGGCCTCGGCCCCGACGCGCGTCGCGCCAGCCGAGACGCGCTCGTCGCGCTCGCCCGGCGCCACAGCGCGCGGTCGACGTTGTTCGTCAAGACGGTCGGGCCGGGCTCGCCCGACGACGTGCCGTACCGCCTCACGCCCCGCCTTGCCCAGGAGCTGCGTCGCCTCACGGCCGACGGCTTCGAGGTCGGCCTGCACCCGGGCTACGCGACGCACGACCACGCGGCCCGGCTCGCCGGTGAGCGCGACCGCCTCGCTCACGTCCTCGGCGCACCGCCCCAGTCGGTCCGCTCGCACTTTCTCCGCTGGCACGCCCCGACGACGCCTCGCCTCTACCGCGCCGCCGGGTTCGCCCGCGACAGCACGCTCGGCTGGTCCGAGGCCCCTGGCTTCCGACGTGGGACAGCGCACCCGTTTCGTCTGTGGGACAGCGGCGTCGGGCAAGCCACGGACCTCTGGGAATGGCCGCTTGCCGTCATGGACACGGCACTGTTTACGCACCTCGGCCTCTCGGACGAGGCCGCGGCCGAGCGCATCTCCGCCGTTTTCGCCGAGGCGCGGCGCGGGGGCGGCTGCGCCGTCGTGCTGTGGCACCCGGCGATGGACGAGAGCCCGGCCTGGACGCGGAGCCATGCCGTCCTGGACACAGCGCTCGCGCAGGCCCGAGCAGACGGCGCGGTGGTCGGGTCGCTCGCCGGTCTCGCGAGCCGGTGGGGTGCCGGCTGACGGCTACAGGGTCGGAGCGACGAGCGTGTAGCCCTCTTCGGCAAGCACGGCGGCGATGCCTGCCTGCGTCGCCCGCGACTCATCCACGTGCACCCGCGCCTCGCCAATCTGGACCGCCTCGACCTCGACGCCGTCGATGCCCGCAAGTGCCTCGTGGACGGCACGGACGCAGTGGTCACAGCTCATGCCGTCGATGGTCAGCGTCTCAGTCATGGGAGAGGGGAGTGGGTGGAGCGGTCGAACGGCGCCGGGCGCACCCGGTGCCCGCACTACGGCCGAACCTGCTCCACGATGACCGCGACGCCGTCAATAGGGCCGCCCTGCGTAAAAACGGGCGTATGCGTGGTCGTCGTCCACAGCAGGGCCCCGGCAGCGTCGCGGATCTCAGCATGGACCGCGTAGCGACTGCGCACGTCGATCGTAGACGGGCGGTACGGAAGCGCAAACGGGATCGGCTCCAGCTGCACATCCCCGAACGTCTGCTCGGACACGACGCGCGCCGGCGCGTCGGCGAGGCTTACGTCTTCGACCCGGACCCGGACGGTCGCCCCGGGGGGGAGGGCCAGCGGAGTCGGGGACGTAATCGTCCCATTAAGCACAGCCGACGCGTCGGCAGCTGCGGCCGGCACGCCTGGCACCGGCACCGGGTCCTCTGCGGGCGTGAGCGGCGTCCGCGGCAGGCTTACTCCGCAGCCAGCGACGAAAACAAGGAGCGGGAGAGCGAGACGCATTGGGCACACCGTAGGGAGAACCCGCAGTACGCCGCCGCGCGCCGTCCGGTGCCGGCCTCAGCTCCGTCCGGCGCTGCCCCGGCCGTGCGCGTGAACCGGAACGGGCGACGTGTGCGTAGGACGCGCTGCCCCTTCCGCGCCCGGATGCCTGACGTTCTGCCCCCGCCCCGCCTCGCCCCGGCCGCGCCTGCGCCCCCCTCCGGCGACGGCGCGCCCGCGTTTGTCCCCGCCGCGCCGGTCGTCCGCGACGCCGACGCCAAGCGCGCCGCGCTCGCCCGGATGAAGCGCATCGCCCTCGGAGCGCTCGTGTTCGCCGCGGCCATGTTCGCCGCCCTCAGCATCGTTCGCCGCGGCATGTCCGACGGGCCGGCCGAGTTCTGGGTCGGCTTCGCTGCGGCCCTGTTCGAGGCCGCGATGGTCGGCGCGTTTGCGGACTGGTTCGCCGTCACGGCCCTTTTCCGGCACCCGATGGGGATCCCGATCCCGCACACGGCCATCATCCCCGAGAAGAAAGACCGCATCGGCAACGCCTTGGCGACGTTCGTTGGCGTGCACTTTCTCAACCCCGACAACGTGATGTCGCGGCTGGACGGTGTCAACTTCGCTGCGGCGGCCGGCACGTGGCTGCGCGAGCCCGCCAACGTGCACCGCATCCGGACGCAGGCCGTCGGCGTCGTCGAGCGCGGCCTCGCCCGCCTCGGCGACGACCGCATCGGCGACTTCGCCACGCGCGAGGTCGGGCCGCGGCTGCGCGAGATCGCGCTCGCGCCGCGCCTCTCGGACCTGCTCCTCGAAATGACGAAGGACGACCGCCACGAGGGCATCCTCGACGAGGTCCTCCGCGGAGCCCTCACCGTCGCCTCGGACAACCGCGACGCCCTGCGGGGCCTCATCCGCGACCGTCTGCCCGCGTTCGTGCCGGACAAGCTCGTCGACGTCGCCCGCGACGCCGTCCAGCGCGCGCTCGAAACGACGCTCGACGAGATGATCGCCGACCGCCAGCACCCGCTGCGGCTGCGCGTCCACCAGCAGGTCCAGGCGTTCGTCGAGAAGCTCGAGCACGACCCCGAGATGCAGGCGCGCGTCGACGCGTGGCGCGACCGGCTGCTCGCCAACGAGGCCGTCCGTGCGTTCGTCGTGGAGCAGTGGCACACCCTCCGGGCCTTCCTCGCCCGCGACCTCCGCGCCGAAGACTCGCAGGTTTTCGCCTTCGTCGAGGCGCGGGCCGTCGAGTTGGGGCAGGCGATGATGTCCGACCCCGCCTTCCAGTCGGCCGTCAACGAGAAGGTCGGGACCGTCGCCCGGTGGGCCGTCGAGCGCCACGGCGGGCGCGTCCCCGACCTCATTCGCGACACGGTCGCGCGGTGGAACGCCGAGCAGATTTCCGAGCAGGTCGAGCTCGCCGTCGGGCGCGACCTCCAGTTTATCCGCATCAACGGGACGGTCGTCGGCGGGCTCGTCGGCGGCGTGCTGTACCTCCTCGAAGCGCTCCTCGGGTAGCCGGGGCACGATTCCCCGGCCGATTCACCCATCCGGGTGCCGCAGCGCGATACGTTGGCCGTCCCGCCGCGTTTCTCCGCCATGTCTCAGGACCTCACCCTGCCCCGCTACGGCCGCGCCTACCGCGCCTTCGGCGTCGTCGTGGCCGTGTGGATGGCGGCCGTGTTCGCCTTTGGCATCCTGGGGCCCGTCTCGAACCTGCCGATTCTGGAGCACACGGCGCGCAACCTCTACTTCCACGTCCCGATGTGGTTTGTGCTGTACGCCGGGGCGATCGCCGGCGCGTGGCACTCGGCGCGCCTGCTCGGGACCGGCCGGACCGTCCACGACGTCCGCGCCGAGAGCGCCTGGACCGTCTCGATGGTTGCCGGCATCGCGGCCTTGCTCACGGGCATCGTGTGGAGCCGGTACACGTGGTACCAGGGGACGGGCATCTGGTGGAGCCCTGAGCCCCGCCCGAACATGGTCGCGGTGCAGCTGCTCATCAGCGGGGCGTACTTCGTCCTCCGCGGATCCGTGGACGAGCCCCGCCGGCGCGCGCGCCTCTCGGCCGTCTACGCCCTCTTCGCGACGGCGACGATGCCGTTCCTGACCTACGTCCTCCCGCGGCGCATGGCCAGCCTGCACCCCGGCGCTGAAGGCAACCCGGCGTTCTCGCAGATGGACATCGCGCCGCAGATGCGGTGGATCTTCTACGCCGCCTCGGTCGGCTTCCTGATGCTCGCGTGGTGGATGTACACGCAGCGCGTCCGCTCGCGCGTGGCCGAGATCCGGTCGGAGCGCCTCGGCGAGTCGGCTCCCGCTCCTGTCTCCGTCGTCTCCTGATGCTCCAGACTGCTCCAACGGTGGCGCCTGCCGCCGACACCACGATCGCGCTGTACGACACGATGGCCGCGCAGGCCGTCACCGTCCAGTCTGAGAGCCCGACCGAGCGCGCGATGCTCGCCGAGAACAAGCTCCCGGTCGTGCTCGCCGTTGTGCTCATCGTGTGGGCGGCGCTGATGCTGCTCGCGCTCCGCACGGACCGCCGCCTCGCGCGCATCGAGCGTGCGCTCGACGCCCACGATTCCTCGCCCCGCTCCCTCTAGCCTGCACCGCCATGCGTCCCAAGACTTTCGTCGGCCTCGCCTGCATCGGCGTCTTCGGCTTTTTCGTCGTCGACAGCTTCGGGAGCCAGCTCTCGGGCTACGAGTCCTTCTCCGAGGCGTCGGCGAACGGCCGCCGCGCGCACGTCGCCGGGACGTGGCTGCGCGACCAGCCGACGACCTATGACCCGGACCGCAACCTGTTCACGTTCTCGATGGCCGACGAGGACGGCCTCGTGCGCCGCGTGACGTTCGCCGACCCGAAGCCGGCCAACTTCGAGGACGCCGAAAAGGTCGTCGTCGAGGGCCAGATGGCGGGCGACGTGTTCGAGGCCGAGCACATTCTCGTCAAGTGCCCGTCCAAGTACAACGACGCCCGCGAGTTTCAGCGCACGACGGCCGGCGAGACGGCGACGGCGCGCATTCCCACTACGCCGGCTTCAGCGCGGTAGTCGGGCAGCGCCGCGTCAGCCCAGTGGCCACTGGGCGGCCCATGGCGCCGTATCCAGCATCGCCCGCGCGACGTCGGCCGCGACGGGAGGGGAGAAGAGGAAGCCCTGCCCGTAGCGGCAGCCCATCTCGCGGAGCGCCCGCAACTGCGCGGGCGTCTCGATGCCCTCGGCGACGGTCCGCAGGCCGAGGTCGGACGAGAACTGCACGACGGCCCGCACGACGGCCCCGGCTGCGGGCGACTTACCCAAGTCGGTCACGAACGAGCGGTCGATCTTGAGGCCATCGACGGGCAGGCGGTGAAGCAGCCCGAGGCTGGAATACCCCGAGCCGAAGTCGTCGACGCAGAGCCGGAGGCCGGCGGAGCGGATGGCATCGGCCAGGCCGCTCGCGGCGTCGCCCGAGACGAGCGCGCGCTCGGTCAGTTCGAGCGTGAGGCAGGCGACGGGGATGCCTGCGGCCTCGGCCGCCGCCCGCGCTCGCTCGGCAAGGCCGGCGTCGAGAAACGACTGGTCCGAGCAGTTCACGTTGACCATCGTGAGCATGTCGCCGAGGCC
>DASVSE010000421.1:0-4529 GCA_036388235.1 Rubricoccaceae bacterium
GAGGCCGTGATCGCGGGCCGCCAGAAGGCTGAAACAGATGATGCCTCGTCGTCCACGTCGCCCTCGGCCAGAGCCATCGCCGGGAGACTGTCGCTGAGGCGGAGCAGCCGCTCCATCGTCCCCGCGACGACGGCGAGATCGAACGTCATCTGGCGGAAGACGAGCTCGCAGAGCTGATGAACGATGATGAACACCCGCTCGTCGGGAACGGACGAGGCGGGATGCTGGGCCGAGAGGAGCGCGTCGAGGCCGAGGTAGCCCGCGTAGTCGAGCGCGAGGCGCCCGTCGTCGCTGGGGGCATTGACGAGCGGGCGGCCGTCGGCGTCGCGGAGGCGGTTCGCGTCGGGGTCGGCGCGGGAGTCGGGGTCGAGCGAGAACGCCCACCAGGGATCGGGCATCGGGAGGCCGGTTGGGCGGGCAATCTAGTAGGCCCGAAATGCAACGCGCCCGGCCCTCACGTGAGGGCCGGGCGCGCCGTGACGCTCGGGGGGATTACATCCCCGAGGTCGTCGTGCCGCCGCCCGCAGGACCACCGGCGGTGCCGCCGGTCGTGCTGCCAGTCGTGCCACCACCAGTGGTACCGCCACCGGTCGTGCCGCCACCGGTCGTGCCGCCACCGGTCGTGCCACCGCCAGTTGTGCCGCCGGTCGTACCGCCTGTTGTCGCGTCACCGCTCATGCCGGTACCGCCGGTCTCGCCGGTCATGCCCGCGCCCGAGTCCATCGACGAGCCGGTGCCCATCGTGTCGGTCATCATCGGGTCTTCCATCGGAGCGGCCGTCATGCCGGGCTCAGCAGCCGCGCCAGCGTCGCCGGCCTCAGTCGTGGTCGATTCCTCGGACGAGCAGGCGGAGAGGGAAAGCACACACGCCGCAAGAGCGAGGGTGCGAAAGAAGGGAGTCTGCATGGTTGGAATGGAGGGTGAGAGAGCGTCCGCGCCGGGCGCCGAACGGTGCAAAGAACGGGCTCGGCGACGCTCGCTCGCTATCGAGCGATCCCCGTTTGGGGCATCGGGAAGGCGCGTAGGGCACCACCGGGCCGGCCCGGTGCAGGCCCGAGGCGCGTTCGGTCTCACTCCCAGATCTACCGGAATGCGTCCGGTTCAACCCACCGCATCCAGTCGCTGAGCGGGCCGCGCTGCTCGCGGAGCTTCGTGCCCCCTTCGGCCGCGCCCGGTGCCTCCGCGGGGAACAGGAACACGGATCCCAAGAGCACCTCGTCCGCGCCGATGCCGAGGCGCTGGAGGGTCGCGGGCTGCCGGAGGATGCCCCCGCCCGACGACCAGAACGTCCGAATCCCGCGCGCGGTCGACGCGACGAGCAGGTTCTGGACCGCCGCGCCCGCCGCGGCGACGTGCTCCATGTTGGCAAGCGTCGGCTCGAAGAGGCCCGCCGCGGCCGTCTCGGACGGCGGGTCCGGAAGCCAGGTCACCAGCACGAGGGCGTCGGCCGTCGCGAGGAGGCTCGGGACCGGTCCGGTCGCCTCCGCGAGCGCCTCGCGCAGCGCACGGCACCCCGCTGCATCGAGGGCATAGAAGCGCCACGGGACGACGCCCGGCAGCGCGCTCCGGTGGGCGTCGGCAGCAGGGCGGTGGAACGGCGCCCACCCGGCCGTCTCGAAGAGCGCTTCAAGGTCGGCGCGCGGCGGTCCGGACGGCGGAAGCGCCTCTGCGGCGGTGACTTTGGACGTGCGGCGGCCACGGATGGCGTCGTCGACAGGAGTGAACATCGGAGGGGGGTGGAGGAGCGTACAGGCTACCGCTCCCGGGGCGGCTACGGGGCCGGAATGCGGGCGGGCGGAATCATCGGCGAGGACTAGTTTCAATCGGTCCCATCAGAACTTCAAAGGCGTGATGAGTGCTCGACGTGCCCCCTCCTTCGCCTGCGCCATCGACCCCGCATCGCGCCTCGCGTACCTCCGCATGTGGGGCGTCGTAACGGGAGCGGAGCTGCTGCGCGCCGCGCGCTCCGTCCACGAGGACCCGGACTGGCAGCCCGGGTTCGATGTCGTCTGGGACTGCTCCGCAGTCCGCTCGCACGATGTCGTGCCGGCCGACGTCGACCCGCTCGTCCGCGAGGAGGTCGCGTCGGGCGATGGCCGTGACGTGCTCGTGTCCAGCCTCTCCACGGGCGACCGCGCGATCTCTGAGATGCTTGCCGCGTTCTGCCGCCGCCGCGGCAAGGCGATGACGGTCCACCCGACGCTCGCCGAGGCGCTCGCCGTCCTCGGATACGACGCCCTGCCGGAGCCGCTACAGGGCGTCGGCCCCGCCTAGCCGCTTCGCCGCCGTAGTGCGCGATTCCGCATTCGCCCTTCACAGGGGGGAGGGCGTCCGGCGGCTAGCTTGGGGACTGCCCGTTCGGACCCCTCGTCGGGGGTACGGCTGCTCCCGTCCCGACAGGATCAGCTCCGCCCTCGCCGCCGCGACACCGCCCCCAGGGGTCGCGGACACCAGCGCACTCCCGCGCAGACGGTCCCCAGTCAGGCTCCCCAATGTTCGAGACTCTCTCTGAGAAGCTCGACGTGGCCCTCAAGTCCGTAAAGGGCGATGGCCGCGTCAACGAGCTCAACATCGCCGAGACGATGCGCGAGGTTCGCCGCGCGCTCCTCGACGCCGACGTCAACTACGACGTCGCCCGCTCCTTCACCAACAAGGTGAAAGAGGCCGCCCTGGACGACAAGGTCCTTCAGGCCGTCTCGCCGGGCCAGCAGTTCGTCAAGGCGATCTACGACGAGCTCGTCTACCTCCTCGGCGACGTCCACGTCGAGATGAACCGCGCCAAGCGCCCGCCGACGGTCATTCTCGTCGCCGGCCTCCAGGGCGCCGGCAAGACGACCTTCGTCGGCAAGCTGGCCAAGTTCCTCAAGGCCAAGGGCCGCAGCCCGATGATCGCCGCGGCCGACGTCTACCGGCCGGCCGCCGTGGACCAGCTCGAGAATCTTGCCAAGCAGGTCGGCGTGCCGGTCTTCTCGCGCCGCGGCGCGGACGGGGTGCCGCTCCAGGACGCCGTCGCCGTCGCCCGCGAGGCGCTCGCCGAGGCCAAGCGGACGGGCCGCGACACGCTCATCATCGACACGGCCGGCCGTCTGCACGTCGACGAGATGATGATGGACGAGGTCGTCGCCATCAAGGCCGCCGTCACGCCGGACGAGATCCTGTTCGTCGTCGACTCGATGACGGGCCAGGACGCCGTCAACACGGCCAAGGTCTTCAACGACCGCCTCAACATCGACGGCGTCGTGCTGACGAAGCTCGACGGCGACACGCGCGGCGGCGCGGCGCTCTCGATCCGCTCGGTCGTCCAGAAGCCGATCAAGTTTGCCTCGACGGGCGAGAAGCTTGATGCGCTCACGGAGTTCTTCCCGGACCGCATGGCGCAGCGCATCCTCGGGATGGGCGACGTCGTGTCGTTCGTCGAGAAGGCGCAAGAGCAGTTCGACGAGGCCGAGGCCGAGAAGCTGCAGCGCAAGTTCCGCAACCAGGACTTCGACCTGCAGGACTTCTACGACCAGCTCCAGAAGATCAAGAAGATGGGGTCCGTGAAGGACCTGCTCGGCATGATCCCGGGTGTCGGCAAGGCCGTCAAGGACCTCGACGTCTCGGACGACGCCTTCAAGCACATCGAGGCGCTCATCCAGTCGATGACGCCCTACGAGCGCTCCAACCCGGACGCGATCAATGGCCCGCGCCGCCGCCGCATCTCGCTCGGCGCCGGCCTGGAGATTCAGGATGTCAACGCGCTCCTGAAGCAGTTCCGCGAGATGAAGAAGATGATGAAGACGATGGCCCGGTTCCAGGGCACCGGTCGCAAGCCGACCGCCGCCCAGCTTCTCGGAAACCGTCGATAACCACCGCGGGGGCGGTTTGCGGGGGCACGATGCCCACGCCGCCCGTCCCGCTCTGTACCTGTTCACCTGGCACCCGCCACCCGTTTATGTCCGTCAAGATCCGGATGCGCCGCATGGGGCGCAAGCAGCACCCCGTTTACGCCCTCGTCGCCACCGACTCGCGCTCCGCGCGCGACGGCAAGTTTATCGAGGACCTCGGCCGCTACGAGCCCGTCGCCGAGCCGGCCCGCTTCTCGGTCAACGCCGAGCGCGTGATCTACTGGCTCGGCCAGGGCGCGCAGATGTCGGACACGGCCCGCAACCTCCTGCAGAAGGAGGGCGTGCTGATGCAGTCCGCGATGAGCCGCGGCGGCAAGACCGCCGACGAGATCGCGACGGCCCTCGGCGAGTTCCAGGAGCGCCGCGCGGCCCGCACGCCGTCCAAGCTCACCAACGCCGAGCGCCGCGCCAACGCCCTCAAGGCCGAGCGCGAGCAGGCCGCGGCGAAGGCCAAGGAGCTCCGCGCCGAGCGCGAGGCCCGCGAGGCCGAGCTGGAGCGCCAGCGCCAGGAGTCCGAGGACGCCGCGCGCGCCGAGGCCCAGCAGAAGGCCCTCGAAGCCGCAGCTGCCGAGACGGCCGCCAACCCCGGCGAGGCCGCCCTCGCGGCCACGGCCGACGCCCAGCTGAACTCGGACCTTGCCG
>DASVSE010000422.1:0-3570 GCA_036388235.1 Rubricoccaceae bacterium
AGAGCGTGTCGAGGTAGACCTCGTGGAAGCGCAGCTTGCGGCGGGCGAGAAAGGTGTCGACGTCGCGCGGCGTGTCGGCCATCTCGCGCAGTTCCGAGAGGGAGACGTCGACTTCCTCGCCGGTGTCCGTGCGGACCATGCGGACGGTGTAGTCCACGACGTGGGCGTCGACGCGCTTGAGGATGCCGCCCTCGGCATGCGCCTGGCGCATCGAGACCTCGTGGAGCGCGCGGTAGTACTGGAAGCCGTCGTCGTCGGTCTCGAAGGGGACGCCGAAGAGCGTCTTGTTGTCGGAGCGGAGCGGCGTGCCGGAGAGGGCGACGCTCGCGGCGTGGGGGAAGCGCTCGATGGCGCGGGCCCACGTGCCGTCCGTCGCGAGGTGGTGGACCTCGTCGAACACGAAGAGCGCCTTGGACTGGCGGCAGTACTCGACGAGGGCATCGTTGCCCTTCTCGCCGGAGGCGTACTGGTAGGTCGTGACGACAACTTCGACGTCGAGGTTTTTGAGGAAGACGCGGTCCGAGTCGGCGACGCAGAAGCTCACTGGCGGCGCGCCGAGGTTGTGGAAGACGCGGGCGAGTTCGGTCCCGTCGGCGTACTGGTCGCGGAGGTTGCCGCGGGGGACGAAGACCACGACGCGGTCCGCGACGCCGAGGGCGCGGGCGACGAGAAAGCTCGCAAGGGCCGTAATCGTCTTGCCGTAGCCCGGGACGAACACGCCGAGCGCGTTCCGCTCGCCATCGGCGAGGGCGTCGGCCCACGCGCGGAGAAAGGCGGACTGGCCATCGCGGAGCGCGAAACCCTCGCGGAGGGCGAGGCCGGGAATGGCCGCGGCGGGCGCGACCTCAGGCGGGGCAGGCGACACGGGCAGGCGGTACCGGGGGGCTCGGAACCTACGCCCGGCGTCCGGGCGCACGTCGTGTCACCGGGCACGAACGGGTGATGCATGCGGCACCGCCGCGGAGGAGCTCAAGTAGGGAACGAGATCGGTTGAAACGGCTCCCGCTCCCCACTGAAGCCGTCAAATGGTCTCCCGAAGCTCGCGGAGTGTGTCCCGAAGCTTACGGAAAGTGCCCCGAAGCTCGCGGAAAGCGTCTCGAAGACCCCGGAACGTGCCCCGAAGCTTCCGGACACCTTCCCGAAGCCTCCGGACACCCTCCCGGAGTGCTCGGATCGCCTCCCGACACCTCCGGATCGCGTCGCGACGCTCCCGGACCGCGCTCCCGGGCTCCAGGATGCGTCGGCCCGCGGGTGAGGAGCCGTCAGAATGGTCGAGGCCGCCTCGCGGGGTGCGAGACGGCCTCGGCCGGAGCGTGTGGAGCTGGAACGGGCGAGCTACAGCGTCGCCGAGTCGTTGGAGCGGTCCGTATCGGGGAGGCGGCCGTCGGGGTCGAGGCGCGCCGAGCGAACCGTCCGGCCGTTGAGCGGGACGCGGACCGCAGCCTCGTCACCCGACATCCACGCCTCGACCGGAATGCTCGCGCGCTCGGTCGTGCCGTCGGCGAACGTGAACTCGACCGTGGCGGGGAAGACCAGCTCGGCGTTGTTCCGGATCGCCGCGACGGCCTGCCCGTCGATCGTCGAGACGCCCGCGAGGGCGGCGTCGAACGTGTCCGTCCCGTAGAGCCACTCGCGCCAGAACCAGTCGAGGTCCTCGCCCGAGACGTCCTCCATCGTGCGCATGAAGTCGGCCGGCTGCGGGTGCTTGAAGGCCCACCGCCGGATGTACGTCATGAAGGCGTCGTCGAAGCGCTCGGCGCCGAGGACCTCGTCGCGGAGGATGCGGAGGCCGGCCGCAGGCTTGAAGTACAGGACGTAGCCGCCCGCCTGGCCGGGCACGCGGTCCGGGTAGGTCATGATGGGCCGGTCGTTGGCGCCCATGCGCGTGGCGTAGGCCACGAACGGGTCGCCGGCCGTGAACGCCGTGTAGCCAGACGACGCGCCCGTCCCGTAGCCGGGCAGGCTCGGGTCCGTGCCCTCGTCGTAGAACGTGACCTGCGAGAAGGTGTTGAGGAAGGTGTTGAAGCCCTCGTCCATCCACGCGTAGCGCCGCTCGTCGTTGCCGACGATCATCGGAAACCAGTTGTGGCCGAGCTCGTGGTCCACGACACCGAAGAGGTCCGTGTGGCGGCTCGTGACGTCGGAGAAGTGGAGCATCGGGTACTCCATCCCGCCGATGTGGGACGCGACCGAGATCGCGACGGGGTACGGGTAGGGGTACCAGCGCGAGTTGTTGAGGATCGCCGCGCGGCCGTAGCGCGTCGCCTCCTCCCAGCCCGGGTTGGCCGCGTCGGCCGAAACGCCCTCGGCGGGGTAGGCCGAGAGAATCAGGACCTCATTCGTCGTGCCGTCGTCCTGCCGCACGGCGGCCGTCGCGCCGTCGAGGATGAAGCCGGCCGACGCGCCCCAGGCGACGTCGCGGACGTTCTCGGCGCGGAAGCGCCACGTCGTGGTGCCTGTGCGGGAAGGCGAGGCCGCCGCGGTCCCGACCTCGGTCGGCTCGACGATGCGGACGCGGCTCGTCGACGCGCTGGCGCGCTGGATGCGCTCGCGCTGCGTGCGCGTGTACACCTCGTCCGGGTTCAGAACGACGCCCGTGCCGACGACCTGCATTGTGGCCGGGACCGTCACGTCGAACTCGAAGTCGCCGTAGCCGAGGTAGAACTCGCCCGAGCCGAGGTACGGCATCGTGTTCCAGCCCTGAACGTCGTCGTAGACGGCGACGCGCGGGTACCACTGCGCGAGCGCGTAGACCGTGCCCTGGCGGGCCTCCATGCGGCCCATGCGCGGCGTCTGGTCGCCGGGGACGAGGAAGGCATAGGGGATCGTCACCTCGACGGTCCCGCCATTGGCTGCGACGGGCGTGGTGAGGTCGACCCGCATCCGCGTGTCCGTGATGACCGGCGTGACGGCCTGCCCGCCGGCCGTGACTGCGCCGATGCGGAAGCCCTGCCCGGGCTGGACCGTTGGTGACGCGCGGCGGCCCGTCGAGCCGCGGGAGCCGGGCGCGAAGAGGTTCTGCTCGAGGTGGAACCAGAGGAAGGGGAGGGCCTCCGGGCTGTTGTTGGTGTACGTCAGCCGAACGGTTCCCGTCACCTCGTGGGCGAGCGTGTCGAGGCGGGCCTCGATGCGGTAGTCGTTGCGGTTCTGCCAGTAGTCCGGGCCGGGGCGACCGTCGGCCGAGCGTTGCGCGTTGGGTGTCGGAAGCTGGAGCGGGGCGAAGATGGAGTCGTTGGTCGCCGCGAGGCGCGCGGGCGCCGTGCGCGCAGGCGTGCCCTGGGCGAACGCGGCCGGGGCGGCGAGCACGACCGCGAGGGCAGTAAGCAGAAGTCGAGTCATCGGGGAGGGGGAGAGGCGGGGTGGAGTGGCGCGGAGACGGCGCCGCGTCAGAACGGCAGGTCGTCGTTGGAGCGGTCGTCGTCGGGCAGCAGGCCGTCGGGGTCGAGGCGGGCCGAGACAGGCGTGCGGCCGCGCGTGGCAACGCGTGCACCGGCCGTACCGCCCGCGAAGAACGCCTCGACGGGAATCGTCGCACGCTCGGTCGTGCCGTCCGCAAAGGACACCTCGACC
>DASVSE010000423.1:0-3953 GCA_036388235.1 Rubricoccaceae bacterium
CCGCTCCGTGCGACCGCGCCGAGGTGGCGCTCGCGCTCGGCCCATCGTGACGCCGGCTCGCGTGTCGCCGTCCGCGCCGGTGGCGGTCTTTTTCGGACTCGGCGCCAATGCCGGCGACCGCCTCGCGGCCCTTCAGTCAGCCGTCGCGGCGCTGGCGCAGGTCGGGACGGTCGTCGCCATCAGCCCGGTCTACGAGACCGAGGCGCACGTGCTGCCCGGCCAGGTCCCGCAGCCCGACCACCTCAACGCCGTCGTGCAGGTCGAGACGGCGGCTGCGCCCAATGCGCTCCTCGCCGCGATCCGCGCGGCCGAGCGGGACGCGGGACGCGACCCGGGCGCGGCGCGGTGGAGCGCGCGCCCGCTCGACATCGACGTGCTGCTCCTCGGTGACGAGATGCTCGTCCGGCCCGACCTCATCGTCCCGCATCCGCGCCTCGCCCTGCGCCGGTTCGTCCTGGCACCGCTCGCCGACCTCGCGCCGGGCCTTGTCGTGCCGGGCCTGAACCAGACCGTCGCCGACCTGCTCGCCGTCTGTCCCGACACGGCGCGCATTGCCCGGACCGGCCTTCGCCTTGACGCCCCGCCGGCTCGCCCGCCCGCCGGGTGACGGATCGCACGTCACCGCTCCGTGCGACCGTTCGGGGCCCGCGGCCGCCCGGCCACGTGCGATCTTTCCCTTTCGCCACCCGCTCCGCCCCGTGTCCCCGTTTCCCGACCACGTCGGCTACGTCGCCGTCGAAGGCGTCATCGGCGCCGGCAAGACCACGCTCGCGCGGATGCTCGCCGCGCTCGCCGGCGGGCGCCTCGTGCTCGAAGAGTTCGAGGACAACCCGTTTCTCGGCACCTTCTACGCCGACCGCGACCGGTGGGCGTTCCAGACGCAGCTCTCGTTTCTCGCGAGCCGCTTCAAGCAGCAGCGCGCGCTCCTCAACCGCGACCTCTTCGGCGCGACCGTCGCGGACTACACGTTCGACAAGGACCGCATCTTCGCCCACGTGACGCTCACGGGCGATGAGCTCCAGCTCTACGAGACGCTCTACAACATCATGGAGCCGTCGTCGGCTACGCCCGACCTCGTCGTGTACCTCCGCTCGTCCGTCGAGCGCCTGCTGGCCAACATCGCCCAGCGCGGGCGGTCCTACGAGGCGGGCATGGACCCGGCGTACCTCACCGAGCTCACGGCTGCCTACGATCGCTACTTTTTTCACTACCGCAAAGGCCCGCTGCTCGTCGTCGACACGACGCAGATGGACTTTGTCAAGAACGAAGACGACTTCGAGGCGATCGTCAGCCAGATCCGGCGCGTCCGCGGCGGGACGACCTACGTCACGCTGCCCGTCGCCTCGGAGTAGCGCCTGCCGGCGCAGGCGTTCAGCCACCGGCCTGCGACGGTCTCGGACCAGTACTCGCTTCCCCGCGTGACGAACCCGACGTGGCCGCCGTGCCTCGGCGTCAGAACGGTCAGCCACGGATTGTCAACGTCGGTCGGGTAGCACGACGGCGAGAGAAACGGGTCGTCGAGGGCGTTAACGAGCAGGGTCGGAATCCGGATCTGGTCCAGCACGGGCCCGGCCGAGGCGCGGGCCCAGTAGTCCTCGGCACTCACGAAGCCGTGGACCGGGGCCGTAAAGTGGCCGTCGAACTCGCGGAACGTCCGCATCTGCCGGAGGCCGTCGGTCGAGGGCGCATCGGGAAAGCGCGCGGCCTTTTCCTCGGCTTTGGCGACGAGCGAGCGCAGAAACAGCGCCATATACGGCCGCCGGCTGGGACGCTCCATGACGGCCGCCGAGCCGGCGAGGTCGACCGGCACCGACACGCCGACCGCACCCACGATCCGCGGGTCGATCCTGGCCCCGGCGTCGGCGACGTACTTCAGCGTCAGGTTGCCGCCGAGGCTGAACCCGACGAGCCCGACGCACTGGGCACCGTCTGCCAGGACGTGCTCAACGACGGCGGCGAGGTCCTCGGTCGCGCCGCTGTGGTAGGCGCGCAGCAGGCGGTTTGGGGTGCCGCCACAGCCGCGCAGGTTCCACGCGACGACCGCCCACCCGCGGCGCGCGAGCGCCCGCGCCATGCCGCGGACGTAGGTCCGGTCCGAGCTGCCTTCGAGCCCATGGGCGACGATGGCCACCCGCCGGGCCCCGGTGGGGCGGTCGGGCGCGACATGATCCAGTTCCAGCACGTCGCCGTCGGGAAGCCCGAGCGTTTCGCGCCGAGGCGCGATGCCATCGACGCGGCGACCGCGGGCCGCCCAGACGGTTTGCAGCGTCGCGCTGCCGAACCCCGCGGGTGGGCGGTAGGGCGGCAGAACGGGCGTCACGGGATCAGCTGAACAGAACGTCCTGGAGGCGGCGGAGGGCTTCCTCGTCGCGCTCCGGCCCGGCCGGCAGGCCGGTCGCCTCGACGCGCACGAGGCGCACCTCGCCGGTCGTGGCTGAGGGCACCGCCGAGACCGATTCCTTCGAAACCGATGCATCGGAGGTAGACGTGGCCCGAGACGGCGCTGTAGCCTGCTCGGCGGCGCGCTCCCGGGCGAGTTCGGCCTCGAGGTGTTCGCCGAACGGCTCCTGGGCACGGGCGAACATCACGTGCGGCTCCTCGACCGGCGCGCCCGCAGCGGTCCGCTCGCGGTAGAGCCGCAGGCAGCCGTTCCAGAGCGCGCGCCGCAGGCCCCACTTGTCGACCGAGTACGACGACGCGCGGCGTGTCCCGCCGAGATCGATCCAGTTCAGCTGCACGTAAAGGCGCGACCGGCCGCTCTCGTCCTTCTCGCGCACCGAGAGGCCGACGACGCCGGTGTTCGACCACGCTTTGCGTGGCACCTCGGGTGCAGGCAGGCTCGCGAGCAAGCGGTCGCGGTAGTCCAGTGCGGCTGCGAGCGCGGCATCGGAGGAGCCGTGGCGGGCGTCGGCGAAAAACTTGGACTCGCGCGTGCCGCCGCGCCGCGCACGGACCTGCCAGCCGTGCGTCGGGTGGCGCCGCGGGTAGCGGTCCGAGGGCGCGATGTCGATGCGCGTAACGTGGTGCCGCTCGGCGTCACCCGCGGGGTTGTCCTCGGAGGAGTCGTCGGAACGGTCAGGGTCCGGCCCGGAGGGCCGCAGCGTCGCAAGGGACATCGAGTGGGGAAACGGGGCGGGCGCGGGGAGTGCCGCGTCAGGCGGGAACGGGCGTGACGGCTTCGACGCGCGACACCTCGGGCACGGCGCGCTTGATGGCCTGCTCGATGCCCGCGCGGAGCGTCATCATGGACATCGGACACGTGCCGCAAGCGCCGAGCAGTTCCAGCTCGACGACCATCTCGTCCGTGACCGTCCGGAGGCGGACGCTGCCGCCGTCGGCCATGAGGTACGGCCGGATAGAGTCCAGCGTCTCCTCAATGCGGGCGAGGAAGGCGGGGTCCGTCGGGATCGAGGCGTCGCTGACCATGGCTGTGGAGGCAGTTTTCAGAAAGGTACGGCGTGCGGGTGCCGGCGGTGTGGCAGCGGGCGGGCGCGTGGCGACCGCTGAGCCAGCTCAGCGGTACAGGATCTCGACGGGCGGTGCCTTGGGCTCGCCGGCGCGGCGGTCGAGTTCGGCCATCGTCGCCGTCGCCAGGGCGTCGAAGGCGCGGGCGGCGGCGCCGTCCGGCTCGCGGAGAACGACCGGCAGGCCAGCGTCGCCGGCTTCGCGCGCGGCCTGTTCGAGCGGGATCTCGGCGAGCAGCGGCACGCCGGCCTCTTCGGCGAGGCGCCGCCCGCCGCCCTCGCCGAAGAGCGCGTAGCGGCGGTCTGGGAGGTCCGGGGGCGAGAACCACGCCATGTTCTCGACGACGCCGAGAACCGGCACGTCGACCTGCCCGAACATCGCGACGGCCTTGCGGGCGTCGGCGACGGCGACGGGCTGGGGCGTCGTCACGAGGATTGCGCCGGCGAGCGGGACCGTCTGGACGATCGTGAGCTGAATGTCGCCCGTGC
>DASVSE010000424.1:0-5491 GCA_036388235.1 Rubricoccaceae bacterium
TCGGAAGCGGAGGCCGCGAGCACGCGATCCTCGCCGCACTCGCCCGCAGCGCGCGCCGCCCGACCCTGCTGTGCGCGCCCGGCAACGCGGGCACCGTCGCCCTCGCCGAATCGGTCCCCATCGCTTCTGACGACGTGGAGGGCCTCGTCGCCGCTGCTCGTGGGGTGGACCTGGTCGTCGTCGGGCCCGAGACGCCGCTCGTGCTCGGTCTCGCGGACCGCCTCGGGGAGGCGGGCATCGCGGTCGTCGGTCCGAGCGCGGCTGCGGCGCGCCTCGAAGGCTCCAAGGCGTTTGCCAACGCGACAATGGAACGCTACGGCATCCCGACCGCCGCGAGCATGGCGTTTGGCCCGCACGAGCGCGACCAGGCGCGAGCGGCGGTCGAGGCGCACGCCCTTCCAGTCGTCCTCAAGGCCGACGGCCTGGCCGCGGGCAAGGGCGTGGTCGTCGCCGAGACACGAGAAGACGCGCGCGCGGCCTTCGAGGCGCTCTTTCCGCCGAGCCTCGCAGGCGACGCGGGCGCCCCCGTCCTCGTGCTCGAAGCGTTCCTCGCTGGCGAGGAAGCCAGCCTGTTCGTGCTGTCGGACGGCGAGACGTACGCGCTCCTGCCTGTCGCGCAGGACCACAAGCGGATCGGCGAGGGCGACACGGGGCCCAACACAGGCGGCATGGGGGCGTACGCGCCAGCACCTGTCGTGACGCCAACCGTCCGCGCCCGCGCCGAGGCCGAGATCGTTCGGCCGCTCCTCGACGGCCTCCGCCGCGACGGCACGCCGTACCGTGGCATCCTCTACGTGGGCCTGATGGTGGACGCGACGGGCGCGCCGAGCGTGGTCGAGTTCAACGTCCGCTTTGGCGATCCCGAAGCGCAGACGCTGCTACCCCTTCTGGAGACCGACGCCGTCGACCTGTTCGAGGCGCTCGCCCATGGCCGCCTGCACACACTCAACGTGCGCGTGCGCGACGCCCACGCCGCGTGCGTCGTCCTCGCCGCCGGGGGCTACCCCGGCGCGACGATACCCGGCGAAGCGATCACGGGCGTCACGCGCGCAACCGAGCACGCGCACGTGTACCACGCCGGGACGGCCCGAGACGCTGAGGGCCGCCTCGTCACAGCGGGAGGCCGCGTTCTCGGCGTGACGGGGACGGGCGAGACCCTCACCGATGCGCTCGCCGCGGCCTACAGCGCCGCCGACGCCGTCGCGTTCGAGGGCAAGACGCTCCGCCGCGACATCGGCCACCGCGCGCTCCGATGACGCGCCGCGCCGCCATCGCGTTATTCCTCACACTTGCCGCGTGCTCAGGGCCTGCGTCAGCCCCGGGCCGTGACGACCTACACCCCGCTAGGCGTGAGAATATTCTCTTCGGTGACGCCCGCGCGGTCGCCTCGGACGCTTCAGGTCGCCTCTACGTCGCCGACGCGGGCGCTGCTCAGGTCATCGTGTTCGCGCCAGACGGCCTGGTCATAGCCGTCCTCGGCGGGCCCGGCACGTCCGACGAATCGCTTGCCGAGCCGGTCGACGTGGACCCGACCAACGGGCAGGCCGTCTATGTCGCCGATGCGTCGACGGGCCGTGTCGTGCGCTTTACGGCCGAGCGGCGCGCTGCCGAGGCGATCCCCATTCCCGACACGGCCGGCGACGCGCTCGATGCCCGGACCGCCACCGGTGCCGATGCGCCGCGCGGCCGGCCCGTCGGCGTCGCGGCCGGTGCAGGCACCGATCTCGTCGTGGCCGAGGAGCGCCGCGGCATCGTGCTCGTCCTCGACGCCGCGCGGCGCGTCCAGCGGACCGTCGGGCCGTTCCGCGCGCTCGCGGGCCTCGCCTCAGATGCCCGCGGCCGCCTGTTCGTCCTCGACGGCGGCAGCGTCCGCACGTTCGACGCGTTTGGCTCGCCCGGACCCGACCTCGACACGCGCGCGCTCGGGCCGGTCCGCGGCGTGAGCGTCGCGGACGAACTCGTGCTCGCGGCCGGCGACGCCGGCGTGGCCATCTTCCGCGTCCGGACCGGCGAGGCGCTCACCACCGTGCCGTCCCCCGTACCGCTCGTCGATGCGACCGTCGCGGGCGGGATGGTGTGGGGCCTGACGCGAACGGGACTCGTCGCCCTCGGCCCCTTCCCGGTGCTCTAATGCGGCGCCGAGCGCACGCGGAACGGGCTTGACCGCGGGCGCCCGCCGCGCCACCTTCCGCCTCGCCTCCCGCCGACGCCTCCCGGACCCTTCGCTTCGCCCGTTTTCCTCTGTGTCCGTGGGGAGTTGCCCGTGTCTGCTCGCGCTCCTGCTCGCTGCCCTGACGGTCGGGGCGGCCGCCTCGGCGCAGACGGGAGGCGTGCCGGGATCGGCCGGCCCGGGTCTCGGAGCCGAGCGCGACACGCTAGCCGTCCCGCCCGGCCAGACGACAGTCCGCCTGCCCGACGGCGTCGTGCCCGGATCACTTGCCGTCGAGGCGCTTCGGGGGGGCGCTTTCGAGGCGCTCGCGCCCGAGGCCTTCCGCGTCGACGATGCCGCCGGGATTCTCCGCCTCGCCGCCGCGGCCGACTCGGTCGTCGTGCTGCGCCTCGCGTACCGGCGGCTCGCACCCGTCGCGGCCGTCGAGCGCTCGCTACCACGGCTGGACTCGCTTCTCGCCGCCGAGGCGCGCGCCGACTCGGGCGGCGTTGCGCGCGTCGCTGTCATCGCAGGTGGCACCGGGCCCGCGCTCACCGGCCTCCGCACGACTGGCTCGCTCACGCGCGGCATCGTCGCCGGCACCTCGCGCGACGTCTCGGTTACGTCCGGCCTGCGCCTCGACGTCGCCGGCGAGGTCGCGCCCGGCGTCACGCTCCGCGCAGCCCTGACGGACGAAAACACGCCGATCCTGCCCGAGGGCACGACGACGCAGCTCTCGGACCTCGACCGCGTCTTCGTCGAGGTCGTCTCTCGGCGCGTCCGCGTCCGCCTGGGCGACGTCGACCTCGCACTGTCTGGGACGACGTTTGCCCCCATCGCGCGCCAGGTCCAGGGCGCGCTCGTCGACGTGGCCGTGCCAGAGACCGGATTTCTCGCTGGCGGGCGCGTCGTCGGTTCGGCGAGCGCGACGCGCGGGACGTTCCGCAGCCAGGACCTCGTCGCCATCGAAGGCGTGCAGGGGCCGTACCGCGTTCAGGGACTGAACGGCGAAACGTTCGTCGTCGTCGTGCCCGGCTCGGAGCGGGTCACGCTGGACGGCGAGCGCCTCGTCCGCGGCGAGTCTGCGGACTACACCATCGATTACGCGACGGGCGAGGTCACGTTCACGCCCGCGCGCCTCATCACGGCCGAGCGCCGCCTTACGGTCGACTTCGAGTACACGACCGGCGGCTTCGCGCGGACGCTCACGGCTGCCTCAGCCGACATCCGCCTGTGGCCCGACGCCGCCGGTCGGCCCCGCGCGCGCCTCGGCCTGCGACGTCTGGGCGAAGGCGACGCTGCCGGCTTCGCGTCCAGCCTCGGCCTCTCGCCCGACGACGTTGCCGCCATCGCCGCGGCGGGCCCGCGCGACGTGCTCGTGCCTGCCGAGCAGCGCGTCCCGTTCGACCCCGAGAGCCCGTTCGTGCTCTACGTCCGCCGCGACACGCTCGTCGCGGGCGGGCCGGTCCGCATCTTCGTGCCCGCGACGGCCGCCGATGCCGCAGCCGGGCGCGACATTTTCCGGGTCCGCTTCACGCG
Source organism: Rubricoccaceae bacterium (assembly GCA_036388235.1). Lineage (GTDB taxonomy): Bacteria > Bacteroidota > Rhodothermia > Rhodothermales > Rubricoccaceae > DASVSE01. Next base: position 3,689 of record DASVSE010000424.1, read on the forward strand.
CGTCGCCGCCGGGCAGGGCGACTACCGCCGCGCGGGGCAGGCGCGAAACGGCATACTCTACGAGTACGTCGGACCCGGGCAGGGCGACGCCATCGCCTTCCGCCGCCTCCCGCGCCCCTCCGCGCGCACGCTCCTCGACGTCTCGGGAGCGGTCGAGCCCGTCCGCGGCGTCGAGCTGTTCGGTGAACTGGCGCAGTCCGTGGACGATGTGAACACGCTCGCCGAGGCCGCAGCCCAGACGGGCGTCGCGAGCGAACTGGGGCTCCGCCTGCGCCCGCAGCGCCTCGGCGCCGGCGAGGCGACGGCGCAGATCGTCCGCCGCGCCCGCGGCGACACCTTCCGGACGCTGGACCGCGTCCGCGACGTCGAGTTCAACCGCCGCTGGAACCTCTCCCGGACGGGCAGCCCGTTCGGGTCCGTCCTCGACTCGCTCGGCGAGGACGTCACCGAGGCGTCTGCGGCATGGACCGCTCCCGGGCGGGCCGTTGCCCGCATCGACGGCGGGCGTCTCGCGATCGCCGGCTTTCGGTCCGACCGCGTTGGCGCAGGCGTCGTCTTCGGGACGCCCGGCGTGCTCGCCCCCGGCGGCCTGCCGTGGCTCGACGCCCGCCTCGACGCCGTCCGGACGGGCGGGGCGGGTCCGCTCGCCGACACGCTCGGCGCGGGCACGTTTGTCCGGCAGCGCGCCCTCGCCGGCCGGACGCTCGGCGCGTTCTCACCGACGCTCGGCGCCGAGGCCGAGCGCCGCGAACAGTCGCGTTCGGCCGGGCGCGGACCCGACCCCAGTCCGGGCGGCACGACGGCTCTGCCGGCCGGAAGCGCGCTCGCGGGCAGCTATGCCTTTCTGGCTGTCCGTCCCGGAGTCGGCTTTGTCACCGGGGGCGTCACGGCCGAGGCGGGCGTCGAGGTGCGGACCGAGCGCGAGCCGCTCGGTCCTCCTGGCTCGGTCGGGCCGCTCGTCGCGTCCGCCCGGGCGATCACAGCCGAGGCGAGCGCGACCCTCCGCACGAGTGGCAGCCTCTCGGGGAATGCCCGCGTGGCGGTCCGCCAGAAGCGCGTCGAGGACGCCTTTCGGGCGCTCGGCCGCGAGGACGCCGAGTCGGTTGCGCTCCGCCTCGCCGCCCGCGCCGCGCCCCTCCGCCGCGCCGTCGACGTGCAGGCGAGCTACGAGGCCCTGACTGAGCGGACGCCAATCTTACAGGAGACCTACGTTCTCGTCGGGCCGGATGTCGGGCAGTACGTCTGGCGCGACGGGGCCGGCGAGCCGCGCGCGGGCGAGCCCGACGGCGTCCCGCAGGTCGACGAGTTCTTCCCCGAGACGACGGGTCTCGAAGGCACGTACGTCCGCGCGTTCCTGCCCGGCGAGACGCTTTTCCCGACCGTCGGCGTCGGCGCGACGGTCCGTGTGGGCCTCCAGCCGGCGCGCCTGGTCGGCCGGAGCACGGGCGTGCTCCCGTCCATTCTCCGCCAGCTCGCCTTCCGAACGCTGGTCGAAGTGCGCGAGCAAACGCGCGAAACGGACGTGCTGAGCGTGCTCCTGCTCGCGCCCGGCGTGCTCCAGCAGCGCGTCGGGACCGGCCCCGACAGCACGGGGACGCTCTCGGGGCGCTTCCGCGCCGAGCAGGAGATCGTCTTCTTCCCCGGCAGCGCCACGTCCGGCGGCCGCCTCGCGCTCGACCACCTGACCACGACGACGGCTCTCGCCGCCGGTTTCGAGACGCGCCTCGCGCAGACGCTCCGCGCCGAGGCCTTCGGCCCGCTCGCGCCCCAGCTCGCCGCTCGAATCGAGGCGACGGCCGAGCG
>DASVSE010000425.1:0-1555 GCA_036388235.1 Rubricoccaceae bacterium
AGGGCGGCGTCGACGGGTTCGAGGTGGCGCCGACGGGCCGCCGCGTCGCCCTCGTGATGCGCGTCCAGATCGACGAGACGATGGCGCAGCGCCACCCCGACCTGCCGCTCGCCGAGGCGCGCCTCTACGACGACCTCATGATGCGCCACTGGAACGCGTGGGCCGACGGCACCTACAGCCACCTCTTCGTCGCCGACGTCGGCGCGGACGGGACGGCGGGCGCCGCCCGCGACTTGCTGCCCGGGCAGCGCGTCGACACGCCCGTCGCGCCGTTCGGCGGGACCGAGCAGATCGCGTGGCACCCCGACGGCGAGCGGATCGCCTACACGGCCAAGCTCACCGCCGGCACGGCCTACGCGACGAGCACCAACTCGGACGTTTTCCTCCACGACGTCCGGACGGGCCAGACGGCGAACCTCACCGACGGCATGATGGGCTACGACATCGAACCCGCCTTCTCGCCCGACGGCCGCCGCATGGCGTGGAGCTCGATGGAGACCGACGGCTACGAGGCCGACCGCAACCGCCTCTTCGTCCTCGACCTCGCCTCGGGCACCAAGACCGAGCTCTCGGCAGGCTTCGATTTCAACGCCAACCACCCGACGTGGACGCCCGACGGGCGCACGCTCCTGACGACGACCGAGACCGACGGGACGGTTCAGATGCTCGCCTTCCCGGCAGCCGGTGGCGCGCCGCGGCCGATCACCGAAGGCGTCCACAACGTCGGCGGGTTCTCGGTCGGTGGGACGGCCGCCGCGCCGGTTGTCGTCGCCGAGCGGCAGTCGATGATTGTCCCGACGGACCTCTACCGCGTCGAGACGGACGCGCCGGGGCCGGACGCGATGACACGCCTCACGGACGCCAACGCCGAACGCCTCGCCGGGCTCGCCCTCCCGAGCGTCGTCGCGAAGCGCGTGCCCACGACGGACGGCAAGACGATGCTCGTCTGGGAGATCCGCCCGCCAGGCTTCGACGCCTCGCGGCGCTACCCCGCGATCCTGTACATGCAGGGCGGCCCGCAGTCCGCGCTCACGCAGTCGTTCTCGTACCGCTGGAATTTCCACGCGCTCGCGGCCCAGGGCTACGTCGTCGTCGCGCCGAACCGCCGCGGGATGCCGGGCCACGGGACCGCCTGGAACGAGCAGATCTCGGGCGACTGGGGCGGACAGGCCATGAACGACCTGCTGAGCGCCATCGACGCTGCCGCGGCCGAGCCGTATGTGGACCCGGCCCGCCTCGCGGCCATCGGGGCGAGCTACGGCGGCTACTCGGCGTACTGGCTCGAAGGGCACCACGAGGGCCGCTTCAAGACCATCGTCGCGCATGCGGGCGTCTTCAACCTGGAGAGCATGTACGGCTCGACCGAGGAGCTGTTTTTCGTCGAGCACGACTTCGGCGGCCGCCCGTGGGACACGCCCCGCCCGGCGACCTACGACCGCTTCTCGCCGAGCAGCTTTGTGGACCGCTGGGACACGCCGATGCTCATCACGGCCGGCGAGCAGGACTTCCGCGTGCCGCTTTCAGAGAGCCTGCAGGCGTACACCGCCCTCCGGCG
>DASVSE010000426.1:0-2878 GCA_036388235.1 Rubricoccaceae bacterium
CCTCGGTCAACCTCAAGAGCGATCCCGAAGAGGCCGTCGCCCTCCGCGAGCGATACGCCGACGTGCGGCCGGGCTACCACATGAACAAGACGCACTGGAACACGGTCGGCCTGCAGGGCGACGTGCCTGCTGCCGAGATCCGTGCGATGGCCGACGCCTCGTATGCGCTCGTCCGCGCAAGCCTGCCGCGGAGCGTCCGCGACGCGCTCAGCGCGGGCTAGGCGGAGCTTCGGCACGCGCTGCGCGTTCGGTCCGTCGCGCCACCCCTGCCCCGCCATGCTCCGCCGCCTCGCTGCCCTCGCCGTCCTTCCCGTTCTGCTCGTCGCCTGCGAGACGGCCCCACAGGCCGACGACGTGCCCGCACCCGTCGCCGCCGACACAGCCGCCGCCCGGCCTCTTGAAGCCGAAGTCGCCGTCGCGACGCTCGCAGCGCTCGACTCGTCGGGTGTCACGGGCCGCGTCGAGTTCCGCCGCATCGGGGAGACGACTGAGGTCCGCTACTCCGTCGAAGGCCTCACGCCAGGCGAGCACGGCTTCCACGTGCACCAGAACGCCGACTGCGGTGCCGACTCGACAGGCGAGGCCGGGACCGCGGCCGGACCGCACTTCAACCCGCTCGCGAGCCCACACGGCGCCCCGCAGGCGGCGCTCACGGCCCGCCACGCCGGCGACTTCGGCAACCTCATCGCCGACGAGACCGGCCGCGCCGAAGGCATCCTCATCGACTCCGTCCTGACGTTTGACGGGCCGACCGCGCTCGTCGGGCACGCCGTGATCGTCCACGCCGGCCGCGACGACCTCGCGACGCAGCCCGGAGGCGACTCGGGCTACCGCATCGCGTGCGGCGTGACGGCTCTGTAGCCTCGCCGAGTTTGGGTCGCGTGCAGAAGCCGGTCAAGCGAGGGGCCTCTTCCCGTCGTCTTCGCCGGCTCGTCACGTAGGGCGCGCACGCGACGGACGGCGCGTCCCGTTCTTGATTCACGGACGCGAACACGTCCGTCTCTGCGATTGCGCAGGGAGGCCCCGAGCGACGGCGCTGGGGGCGGGAGCCGTCAAGGGTCGACAGACCGTGGCTCCCTCCGGCTCACCCCCAGGAATGGGGACGCTCTCCGGGGAGAGCGAGCCCGCGACCGACCCTTGACTCGTTCGAGGTCCATGAGGCCTCGTCTTCTGCACGCCCGCCTCCGGCCGGGCTGCGCTCCCGATACTGCCCCACATGGGGCTTCCTCCCTTGACGTTTTCCGACCTTCAGCTCCGTCCGGAGCTTCAGCAGACCGTCGCCGAGCTCGGCTACGACACCCCGTCGCCGATCCAGGCGTCGCTCATTCCGATCCTTCTTGAGGGCCGCGACGCCGTCGGGCAGGCTCGGACCGGGACAGGCAAGACGGCCGCGTTCGCGCTGCCGCTCCTGAACCGCCTCTACGACGAGACGGCCGAGAACAGCGCCCCGAACGGCGCCGTCCGCGCCCTCGTCCTCGCCCCGACGCGCGAACTCGCCGTCCAGGTGTCGTCCGCCATCTTCTCGTACGGCAAGGCCCTCGGCGTGCGCTCGCTCCCCATCACGGGCGGCCAGCCCTACGGCAAGCAGATCCAGCGCCTCCAGCGCGGCGTCGACGTCGTCGTGGCCACGCCGGGTCGCCTCGTGGACCTCATGAACCAGGGCGCGATCGACCTCGGCCACGTCCAGACGGTCGTCCTCGACGAGGCCGACGAGATGTTCTCGATGGGCTTCGCCGAAGACCTTGAGCAGATCCTTGGCGCGACGCCGAAGGAGCGCCAGACGGTCCTGCTGTCGGCCACGATGCCGCACGCGGTCCGCAAGCTTGCCGACAAGACGCTCCGCAACCCTGAGACAGTCACGATGGCTGGCGGGGCCGACAAGACGGCCGCCGACGTCGAGCAGCGCGCGCACCTCGTGCACGGCCGCGACAAGCTCGCCGCCCTCGTGCGGATCCTCGAAATGGAGGACGTCACGTCCGCCCTCGTCTTCGTCAAGACGCGCGTCGCGACGTCCGGCCTTGCGGCCGACCTTCAGGCCGCAGGCTTCTCGGCCGAGGCGATCTCGGGCGAGATGAGCCAGGCCGCGCGCACGGACGTGCTCACGCGCTTCCGCAACCAGCAGATCCGCTTGCTCGTCGCGACGGACGTGGCGGCGCGCGGGCTCGACGTGGACCACGTCTCGCACGTGTTCAACGTGGACCTGCCGATCGACGTCGAGGCCTACGTCCACCGCGTCGGCCGGACGGGCCGCGCGGGCCGCACGGGCATCGCGATCTCGCTGGTCTCGCCGGGCGAGCGCAACCTGCTCCGCCGGATCGAGGGCTACGCGAAGCGCCAGGTGGTCTTCGGGCCGCTCCCGAGCATCGAGGAGGTCGAGGCACGGCGCCAGAGCCGCCTCGTGGATGCGATCAACGAGCAGCTTCTGACACCGGCTGCGGCCGACCGCTCGCTCGTCGTCGAGATGATGGCCGCGGGCCAGGACCCGATGGAGATCGCTGTCGCGGCGGTCGCGATGGCCCGGGCGGCTCAGCCGAACGCGCCGCTCGCGCCGATCCACGAGGTCGGCGGTCGGCCGGCGCCGCGCCAGTTCGCGCCGCAGTTCGACGACCGCGGCGGGGACAACCGTCCCGGCCACGTCGCCCGGCCCGCCCGTGGCGGCCAGGAGCAGGGCATGGTGCGCCTCGCGCTCGACGCGGGCCACGCGGACGGCGTGCGGGCCAACATGGTCGTGAGCGCGATCGCGCGCACGGCGGACATCCCGGGCCGCGCGCTCGGCAAGATCCTCATTCAGGACCGGACGACGCTCGTGGACGTGCCGCAGGAGTTCGTGGAGCGCGTGCTCGCGCAGTCGGGTGACGTGCGCTTCGGGACGCGTCTC
>DASVSE010000427.1:0-3447 GCA_036388235.1 Rubricoccaceae bacterium
CTGCCGACCGTCGCCGTCGTAAACCTGCCGGACGGGTTCGGGCGGGCCGAGCCGGACCCGGAGATCCAGGACATCCTAAAGGGCTCCGGCGGACCGAACGTCGGGCTGGGATTCCTCACGGCCGCCTTCACCTACGACCCGGCCGGCATGGCCGACCTCGTCTCGCCCGGCCTCGCCTCCGCCATCGTCTGGTTCGACGCCCTCGTCACCAACATCGACCGCACGCCGCGCAACCCGAACCTCCTCATGACCGCCGAAGGCGAGGACCGCACGCCCACGCTCTGGCTCATCGACCACGGCGCGAGCCTCTACGTCCACCACGACTGGCCCGCCGCCACGCCCGAGCGTGCCCGCGCCGCCTTCGCGCCGATCAAAGACCACGTCCTCCTCCCCCTCGCCACCGAGATCCCAGAAGCGGACGCTCGCCTCGCCCCGCGCCTCACGCCCGACGTCCTCCATGCCGTCGTCGCCGCCGTCCCCGACGCGCTCCTGATGGATGCCCTCGAGGGTCGCGAGCCCGCCTTCGCCACGCCCGACGCCAACCGCGAGGCCTACCTCAACCTGCTCACGGCCCGCCTCGAAGCCCCGCGCGCCTGGGCCGAGGCCGCTACTCAGGTGCACACCGCGGGCCTCACCGCCCCCGCGACGCCGCTCAGGTACCGCCGGTGAGCGCCCCCGCCCCCGGCGTGCACCACGCCTACGACTACGCCCTCGTCCGCATCGTCCCCCACGCCCACACCGGCGACGGCGAGGCCGTCGGCGTCGCCCTCCACGCCCGCCGGGCCCGCGTCTTCGCCGTCATCCTGGCTGGCACACCGGACGCTCTCGGTGCGCGCCTCGCCGCCCGCTGGCCCGGCCTGGACGCCCGCCTGACGGCCTGTGCCCTCCGCGGCCTCGTGGAGGTCGCCGCAGGCCGAGGCGGCCCCCTCGGCCTGCTCCCGCCCTCGGAGCGGTTCCACTGGCTCGTTGCGACGCGCTCGTCTGCGCTCCAAGCCGGCCCCGTCCGGACGGGCGTCTCGGCCGACCCGGCTGCCGAGGCGGAGCGGATCGTGAGCACCTTGTCGGCCTACCGGGACCTACCGCCGCCGCGCGGCGTCTAGCACGGCCCCTTTCTGCGATCCGCTCGCCCGATGACCGACTTCGACGACGACTTCGACGACTTCGACCCCGACGACTTCGACGGCGCCTTCCCGGGCACCGGCCCCGAGGGCTTCGCCGACCTCGACCCCGAAACGCTTGCCGTTCTGGACGGCGCCTCCGCCGAGGCCTTCGCCACGCGCAAGGCGCGCCTCTCGAGCGTCCTCGCAAACGGCGAGACGGGCGTCCAGTTTGCATCGCTCGCCCTCTTTGCCGAGCCTCTGTTCTCGCTCTACGAGCTCGACCCCGACGACGCGTTCCGCCTCGCGACCGAGCCCGAGGCCGTCGCCGACGACACCGTCGCGCTCCTGGAAACGGCGCGCGTGCTGTGGGCCTACCTCTCGCTCCCCGACGCCGAGCAGGCGCACCGGCGGCAGGCCCTCGCGGCCCAGCTCGTCGGCGAGGACCCGTCCGAAGAGGACTGGCTCGCGCTCGACGGCCTGCTCGAAGCGACGCTCGTCTACTGGCGCGCCATGGGCCCCGAGGAGATCGCCGCGGCCGAGCAGACCGGGCACGAGACGCTCGCCTTCGACGCGCTCCTGCACCACCCCGCCTTCCGCGTCGGGACCGAGGCCGACGACGCCTCGCACGCCGGCTTCGGCCCCGACGCCCTCTCGGACGTGGAGGCGCGGGCCCTCTTTGCCCAGCCGCTGCTCGACGCCGTCGACCCGACGGCCGACGAGGACGCCTTCGAAACCGCCATCGCCCGCGCCGACGCCTACTGGGCCTTTGCTCGCACCGCCGGCGACGATGCGGCCGCCGCCGGGCGTGCCTTCGCCCGCGAGACGCCGGGCGCCTCAGCCGAGGAGGCCGAGGCGATGATCCAGCGGTACCGGACGCTGTTTCCAAAGAAGGCGTGACCAGCCCGCCGGGGTGACGAGCGGCCGGGCCGTCACACCCGGTCCGCCGGGCAGACGGGCCCGCCGCCCGCTGGGCACCCAACCGTTTCTTCACGGCTACCTTCGGGCACACCCCCAGCCTGCCCGATGGACCCCGTCCTCTCCGACGCCCCGGCCCGAATCCCGTTCAACGGCTCACCCGCCCCGACGCTCGGCGTCGAGATCGAACTCCAGATTCTCGACCCTCAAACCTGCAACCTCAAGCAGGGCTCGACCCTCATCCTCGACCGCGTCGGCGACCACCCGAAGGTCAAGCAGGAACTCACGCAGTCGACGATCGAGGTCATCACCGGCGTGTGCAACAACGTCACCGAGACCACGGCCGACCTCGCGGCGTCGATGCGCGAGCTCTACGCCCTCGGCGACGAACTGGGGCTGACGTTCGCGAGTGCGGGCACGCACCCGTTCGGGCAGTGGCGCGACCAGAAGATCTTCCCCAACGACCGCTACCAGGCGCTCGTCGACAAGATCCAGTGGCCCGCGCGGCGGCTGCTCATCTACGGCCTCCACGTCCACGTCGGCGTGAGCTCAGGTGAGAAGGCGATCGTGGTCATGAACGCCCTCACGACGTACCTGCCGCACCTGCTCGCCCTCTCGGCGTCGAGCCCGTTTATCGACTTCGAGGACACGGGCCTCGCGTCGGCCCGGTCCAAGATCTTCGAGGCCATGCCGACGGCCGGGCTGCCGTACCGCCTCGCCAACTACGGTGAGTTCCAGACGTTCATGAACACGCTCGTGCGCGCCCGCGCCATCGAGTCGGTCCGGGAGATCTGGTGGGACATCCGCCCGCACCCCGGCTTCGGGACGCTGGAGATCCGCATCTGCGACGCCCCGTCCACGCTCCGCGAGATCGCCGCCCTCACCGCCCTCGTCCAGTGCCTCGTCGTCGTTCTCGGCGAGCGCTACGAGGCCGGCGTCCCGATGGGCATCCTGCAGCCGTGGATCCTGCGCGAGAACAAGTGGCGCGCCTGTCGCCACGGCCTCGACGCGGACGTGATCACGGACAACGAGGGCCACCACGGCCCGCTCCGCGATCTCGTCCCGGACCTCGTCGCACGCCTTGCCCCTGTCGCCGAACGCCTCGGCTGCTCGGCGCAGCTCGCGACGGTCCACGAAATGGTGGCCAACGCGAGCTACGAGCGCCAGCGCGCGCGCTACGCCGAGACGAACCGCCTGCCGGACGTCGTGGCGATGCTTGCCGAAGAACTCCGCGACAGCGTCGCGACCGTCGGCGACGGACGCTGACGTCCGGACAGACGCCTCTTCTCCGATGCACCTCGACGCCTTTCGCGACCACGCGCTCGCCCTCCCTGGCGTGACGGAGGACCAGCCGTTTGGGCCGGACACGCTCGTCTTCCGCGTCGGCCGCAAGATCTTCGCCCTGCTCTCGCTCGACGCCGCCTCGGTCAAC
>DASVSE010000428.1:0-2039 GCA_036388235.1 Rubricoccaceae bacterium
CCCCGAGCGTCGCGCCGCCCTATGCCGGCGGGCTGGCGCCGTTCGTGCCCGACGCGGCCTCCCCGTGGGATGCGCGCCGCGCGCGTCATCTGCTCCGCCGGACGGGCGTCAACGCCTCGCCCGCCGAGACCGCCCGCGTGCTTGCCCTCACGCCCGTACAGGCGGCGGCGGCCGTCGTCGATGCCGCCGTCAACGCGGCGCCCGTCCCGGTCCCGAGCTACGCGACGCTGTTTCGCCCGCCCTCGTCGGCGCCGCAGGCTGAGATCGACGCGTACAACACGGCCAACGGACAGGCCTTCCGGGCCGAGCAGGACGGCGTGTTCGACGAACTGCTCGGCCTCCGCGCGCCCGGAACGGCACTCCGCGAGCGGCTGGCGCTCGCGCTCCACGCCGCGGTTCCGACGAACTACAACAACTACGGCAACCGCGCCCACCGCCTCGTGCGCTACTGGGCCGTGCTGCGCACGGGCGCGCTGGGCAACTACAAGACGCTCATTCGCGACGTCGGCCTCACGCCGGCGATGCTGCTCTACCTCAACGGCAACCTCAACCGGACGGGCGCGCCGAACGAGAACTACGCCCGCGAGCTGCTCGAGCTGTTCACGACCGGCATCGAGGGACCAGACGGCCAGCCAGTCTACACCCAGCAGGACGTGGCGCAGTTGGCGCGCTGCCTGACAGGCTGGACGGTCGTGGACGCCTCCAACGACGGCGTCTTCGTCTCGTCGCGCTTCGACGCGGGCGTCAAAACCGTCTTCGGCCAGACGGGAGCATTCGGCTACGACGCGGCGATCGACCTGGTCTTCAGCCAGCGCGGGGCGGCCGTCGCGCACCGGCTGGCCGGCGTGCTGTACCGCGCCCTCGTCGCGGCCGAGCCCGAGCCGCAGGTCCGCGCCGAGATGGCGGCGATGCTGCTCACGAATGGCTTCCAGACCGAGCCCGTCGTGCGCGCGCTTCTCGCGAGCCGCCACTTTTTCTCGGACGGCGCCCTCGGCGCCCGTCTCCGCTCGCCCGTCGACCTCCTCCTCGGCACCCTTGCTGCGACCGGGTACTCGGACCCACGTGCGGCCTACTCGTCGATCCGAACGCGCTGCGTCGAAGGCGGCTTCGACCTGTTCCGGCCGCCCGACGTCGCCGGCTGGCCCGGCGGCCGGCTGTGGCTCGATACGGGCCGCCTGCCGTCGCGGTGGCTCGCAACCGACGCGCTGTGGGCCCGCAAGCGCGAAGCCCAGGCCCTCGCCCTGTCGATGCCCGAGCCCGGCAACCCCTACGCGCTCGTCGACGCGCTCGCCGCGCACGTCGTTGCCGTGCCGCTCTCGGCCGCGACGCGCGCCGAGGCCGTGACGGTCATGCTCGGCGGCATTCCGGACTACGAGTGGAACCCGACGGCGGCCGGTGCCGAGAACCGCCTTCGGGGCGTGCTCCAGTTCTTTTCGCGCCTCCCCGAGGCCCAGCTCGCCTAATCCTATGTGCCAGCACGCGCCCGGACACCCGCACCACCACGACGAGCACGACGCGCACGACGAGGCGGAAGACCGCGCCGTCGCCCTCGAACACGGCGCCGCGCACGACGCGGACCACGCCACGTGGACGCGACGCGACTTTCTCGCCCGCGCCGGCTTGGGCACGGCCGCGATCGGGCTCGGCTCGGTCCTCGGGACCGCCCGGGCATCGGCCCTCAGCGGCGGCGGACTGCTCTCACACCTGGCCGCCATCGAGACGGACCGCGTCCTGGTCCTCATCCAGCTCAAGGGCGGCAACGACGGCCTCAACACCGTCATCCCGGTCGGCAACAGCCTCTACCACAACGCCCGCCCGACGCTCCGCATCGCCGACGCCCAGGCCCTCCGCCTTGCCGACGGCGTCGGGCTGCACCCGAGCCTCGCGCCGCTCATGCCGATGTGGAATGGCGGCGACGTGGCCGTCGTCCACTCGGTCGGCTACCCCGCGCCGAGTCTGTCGCACTTCGACGGGACCGACACGTGGTCGACAGCGCGGCCCGTCGGCCAGTCGCAGCCGGCCGGCGGCTGGGCCGGCCG
>DASVSE010000429.1:0-2946 GCA_036388235.1 Rubricoccaceae bacterium
CGTCGAGGTAGCCGGCCCGGGCTTTCTCAACATCCGCTTCGCCGCCGACGTGCTTCAGACGGGCCTCGCGGCCCTGCTCGCGGCCGGCGCAGACTACGGGCGCACGACCGTCCACGCCGGCGAGACGGCGATCGTCGAGTACGTCTCGGCCAACCCGACCGGGCCGCTGACGGTCGGCCACGGCCGCAACGCGGTCCTGGGCGACACCATCGCGACGCTGCTCGACTGGACGGGCTACGGCGTCACGCGCGAGTACTACTTCAACGACGCCGGCCGCCAGATGCGCGTCCTGGGCCGGTCTGTCCGTGCCCGCTACACGGCTCTCGTCCGCCCCAACACGCCGACCCGCGTGCTGGACGACGGCGAAACCGTCCCCGAAGGCTTCCCCGATGGCGGCTACCTCGGCGCGTACATCACCGACATCGCGCAGGGGCTCGCCGACGAGCATGGCGACGCCCTCCTCGGCTCGGACGACGAGACGGCGTTCACGACGGCTGCGAAGACAGCCATCTTTGCCGAGATCGACGCGACGCTGAAGCGCCTCGGCGTCCACATGGACACGCAGTTCAACGAGCACACGCTCTACACGTCCAACGCCGTCTGGGACGTCGTCGAGGCGCTCAAGGCCCGAGACCTCGCCTACGAGCGCGACGGCGCGACGTGGTTCAAGACGTCCGCCTTGGGCAAGACCACGACGGACGCCGAGGGCGAGCGCGGGACCGACGTCGTCCTTGTCAAAAGCACCGGCGAGCCGACGTACCGCCTGCCCGACATCGCGTACCACATGGAAAAGCTCGGCCGCGGCGCCGACCTCGTCCTCGATGTGTTCGGAGCAGACCACATCGCGACCTACCCCGACGTCCTCCGGGGCGTCGAGGCGCTCGGCGGCGACGCGTCCAAGATCGACGTGGTCGTGTACCAGTTCGTGACGCTCGTCCGCGGCGGGCAGCCGGTCAAGATGTCTACGCGCAAGGCCAACTACGTCACGCTCGACGAGCTCATGGACGAGGTCGGCGAGGACGTCGCGCGGTTCTTTTTCCTCATGCGCTCGCCCAACACGCACCTCGAGTTCGACCTCGACCTCGCCCGCGAGGCGTCCGAGAAGAACCCGGTCTTCTACCTCCAGTACGCCCACGCGCGGGTCTGCTCGATCCAGGCCAAAGCGGCCGAGACGGGCCTGCCAGACGTCCGCGCGGCGCAGGGGACCGAGGCGGACTACGCGCTCCTGACCCACGCCTCGGAGGCCAGCCTCATTAAGACGCTGCTGCTGTTCCCGGGCGAGGTCCGGGCCGCGGCCGAGGGGCGCGCGCCGCACCGCCTGGCCGGCTTCCTGCGCGAGGTCGCGGTCGCGTTCAGCCTCTTCTACCGCGACTGCCGCATCATTGGCGAAGCCGACAGCCTCGCGACGGCGCGCCTGCACCTCGCCGAGGCGACGCGGCGGGTCCTGGGACACGGCCTCGCGATCCTCGGCGTCTCGGCGCCCGAGCGCATGGACCGCGCGCCCGAGCCGGCCGAGGCCGAGGCCTAGGCGCGGTGGAGTGTCTCCCAGCCGCGCGTTCGATAAGTCGCTTCTGGCGTCTCGCCGGGTGCCACACCGGCGGCCCGGCCGACCTGGACCTCTGCGAGCCAGCGTGCGGGGCACGGTGACCGTCGCGTTTCAGGGCGCGGCAGGTGCGTACTCCGAGGCGGCCGCCCTGGAGCGGTTTGGCCCCGCGGCCATGCCGGTCGGCTACGACACGTTCGAGGCGGCCGTCCGCGCATCCGCCCGCGGCGAGGCCCGAGCCGTCGTCGTCCCGGTCCGCAACTCGACGACGGGCGACGTCGTGGGCGCCCGCGAGGCGGTCGCGATGGGCCTCGCGCTCGGCTTGGTTCGCGACGGCGACATCCAGACGCCGATCCGGCACGCGCTCCTCGCCCTTCCAGGCGTCGCGCTCGGCGCGGTTCGCCGCGTGCGGAGCCACCCGCAGGCCCTGGCCCAGACGGCCCGCTGGCTCGCTGCTCACGTCCCATACGCGCACGTCGGCCCGGGCCCCGCCGGCGCGCCCGACACGGCTGGAGCGGCCCTCGACCTCGCCCGCACCCGCCGCATGGACACGGCCGTCGTCGCGCACGCCTCGGCCGCCGACCGGTATGGCCTCGCCGTCCTCGCAGACGGCATCGAGGACCAGCCGGACAACGCGACGACGTTTGCCGTCCTCGTCCGCCGCGGCTGAGCAGGCGCACCGGAGGACCGAGGAAGCCCGGTGCCGATTCGCCCGCGCGCCACTACCTTCGGGCGTCCCCCCCCGACGCCGATGGCCCTGTCCTACACCCTCCGAGAAGGCCTCGCCGGCTTCCGTCGGACCACCTTCGCGACCATGACCAGCGTCTCGGCGCTCGCGGTCGCACTCGTGCTCATCGGCCTGTTCGGGCTGCTCGGATGGCAGTGGAAAGAATTCTCGGACGCGCTTCGGCAGCGCGCCGCCGAGGCCGAGGTCTACCTCAAGCCTGCCGAGGCGGCCGTCGCTGAGCGCGTCGGTGAGCGGCTTCGGGCGATTCCGGGCGTGGACTCAGTTCGCTATGTCTCACAGGCCGAGGCCTCCGAGGTCTTCCGTGAGGACTTTGGCGAGGGGGCCGACATCTTCGACGACGAGCAGTTTCTGCCCGCGTCCTACCGGGTCCGCCTAGGTGGCGACTACGCGCAGGCCGATAGCATGACGGCCATCGCGGCGCGCGTCCGCACGTGGGGAACGGTCGAGGACGTCGCCTTCGACATCGCCTCGGTCGAGGCCATCGAGCGCAACCGCAAGGCCTTTTCGGCAGTCGGTGCGGGCGTGGCGCTCCTCGTCGTCCTCGCGGCGCTCCTGCTCGTCGGCAACACGGTCCGCCTGTCGATCTACGCCCGCCGAATGCTCATCCGCACGATGAAGCTTGTCGGCGCGACCAATCGCTTTATCCGGCAGCCGT
>DASVSE010000430.1:0-1940 GCA_036388235.1 Rubricoccaceae bacterium
ATGGTGGGCCGGGAGGTGTCGGGTCGGGCATCGGGCCGGTGAAAGCGGAGTCGGGATTCTATACTACGGACCCCCGCCCGGCGGTTCTCTCTGGCCCACCGCCCGCCGTCGATGTCCGACGCCCCGACCTTCCCCAACCCGCGCCCGGCGTACCGGCTGGACCTGCTCCCGGTCGTGCCGCCGTTCTACCGCCGCGCGCGCCAGAGCCGTCCGGTCGCGGGCGAGCTCGTCTACTACGGCCCCGCGCCGGCCTTTTACGGCGTCGGCGAGGTCGTCGAGGCCGTCGGGCGCCTCGTCCGGATCGACTTCCGCGGGACGGGCCAGCTCGGCGTTCACGAGGAGACGCTGCAGACGCAGTACGTCCTCCCGATCCCCGAGGACCGCGTCGGGATGCTCTAGGCGGCGCGTCCAGCGCCGTCCCGCCCCGGTCACGCGGCATTTCGCGTCTGTCACGGGCCATTTCGGCCATGTCACGCGGCATTTCGCCCATGTCACGGGCCATTTCGCTCGTGTAACATGACATTGCGTCCGTGTCACGAGGCATTTCGCCTGTGTCACACGGCATCCCGATCGTGTGACTTGACATTGCGTCAGTGTTTGGCGCCTTCCGGGTCTGCTCGGGCGTTGCGCGGCCGGGCGCGCCGGCTCAGCCGTCGAGGCCGATGTCGACGCCGAGGCTGCGAAGCGTCTCAGGGCTCTCGTAGCGCGCCTCGAACGTGCCCGAGACCTCGCCCGTAACACGCGTGCGCGGGTTCTCGACGCGGCTGCCGTCGCCTGAGAAGCGGAACGTGCCCGAGAGAAAGCCGAAGTTGTCGACCTGCGTGACCGTCAGCACGCCGTCCGTCGCGCGGATCACCGAGCCCTCGACCTCGTCCGGATCGTCGGCATCGGCGACGCGCGCGTAGCTGGCCGTGAAGGCCCGCGTGCCCGCACCTTCGGTCGTGACCGAGTATGCCCCGACGCCGGGCCGGCCGCCGTCGCTGCGGAGGGCGGCGAAGTCGTAGTCGTCGCGGTCGCTCTCGGTGAGGCTGCCCGTGAACAGGCCGAGCACGAAGCGCGGCCCGCGCGCGGTCTCGACGACCGTGTACACGGCCTCGCCCTCGACCGGGCTCGTCGCGCCGTCGACCTGGATCGTGCCGCGGTAGTCGCCGATGCCGAACCCGGTCGAGTCGCAGCCCGCGAGCAGCGTCCCGGAGACCGCGCCCGCAGCGATGATCAGGACGCCCGCGACAAGCGTCTCGGCCGCCGAGGCGAGGCGGCTCGCGCGGCCCCACGACGCCGGTGCGGCGACGGAGGTCTCGGCGGACGCGGCGCGGGGCCGACGGCTGGCCGGGGTGGGGGAGAGGCGCGGGACGGCGCCGGCGGCGGGAACGGGACGGGCGAATCGGGTGGGGCGGTCCATCGGGGTAGCTTGAAGGCAGGCAGAGCCGACCGCCTGTGCCGCCCCCGTTCCGACTTCCGCCCGCGCCCCGATGTCCCCCGTGCTCTGTCTCGAAAACGTGACCAAGCGGTACGGTCAGACGGCGGCCGTAGACGGCGTCTCATTCTCGGCCGAGCCCGGCCGCCTCGTCGGCCTGCTCGGGCCGAACGGGGCCGGCAAGACGTCCACGCTCCGGATGGTCACCGCCATCACGACGCCCGACGCGGGCCGCGTGACGCTCGGCGGCGAAACCGTCGGGCCGGCGAGCCAGCGGCGGATGGGCTACCTGCCCGAGGAGCGCGGCCTTTACCGCAAGCTCCGCGTCGGCGAGCAGCTCGTCTACCTCGCGCGCCTCAAGGGCATGTCCCGAGGTGACGCGACGGCGGCCGTCACGCGCTGGCTGGACCGCTTCGACGCGGCCTCGTGGTGGGGCCGCAAGACCGAGGACCTCTCGAAAGGGATGCAGCAGAAGGTCCAGTTTATCGCGACCGTCGTCCACGAGCCCGACCTCGTCGTGCTC
>DASVSE010000431.1:0-2608 GCA_036388235.1 Rubricoccaceae bacterium
ACGCCCGCGGTCGTGTGCTCCTCCATGAGGCGCGTTCGCAGGCGGGACGCTCCGGCATGGCCCTTGAAGTAGCCGCCGTACATGCGGCGCATCTCCAGGATGCCCTTGCGCTCGCCGAGCCACGCCGCCTTGAGCGCGACGTGCTCCGCGACGGTCTCGATGCGCTCGTCCCACGTCGGGCCCGGCAGCACCTCCCCGGTCTCCTGAAGGGCCTTCGCCTCACGGAAGATCCAGGGGTTGCCGATGGCGCCGCGGCCGATCATGACGCCGTCCACGCCGAGGTTGAACAGGTCGCGGACACGTGCCGGCGTCGCCGCGTCGCCGTTGCCGACCAGCGGGATGTTGTGAAGGGCGTCGCGGATGCGCCCGAACCACTCCCAGCGCGCTTCGCCGCGGTACATCTGCGCCCGCGTGCGGGCGTGGATCGCCAGCGACTGGACGCCGACGTTTTCGAGCATCCGCGCAACGTCGAGGACGTTGATCGAGGCGTCGTCCCAGCCCAGACGGGTCTTGACCGTAACGGGCCGCGTCGTGTTGGCGACGACGGCAGCCGTAATCGCCTCCATCTTGCCGATGTTGCGGAGCACGCCCGCGCCGCCGTCGTGGCAGACCACTTTCTTGACCGGGCAGCCGAAGTTGATGTCGACGATGTCCGGCGCCTGCGTGTCCGCGATCGCCGCGGCCTGCCCGACGTCGATGGCCTCGCCCCCGTAGATCTGGATCGCGACGGGGCGTTCCTCGTCGTAGAACTCCAGCTTCTGGACTGACGACGCGGCGCCGTGGAGCAAGCCGCCGGCCGAGATGAACTCGGTCGTGAGCACGTCCGCCCCGAGGCGCTTGCAGAGGATCCGGAACGGCGGGTCCGAGACGTCCTCCATCGGGGCGAGGAAGAGCGGGCGCGGGCCGAGGTCGAGAGGTCCGATGCGCACGGGCAGGCACGGGTGGCGGGGCGCCAAGTAACGCCGCCGCCTCGCCAATCGGGGTGAGAAGCCGGACAAGACGCGCCGTGGCGCCCTACTCGATGGTCATCACGTGGACCATGTTCGTCAGCCCGACAGCCACGAGCGGCAGGCCTGCAGTGACGACGACGCGGTCGCCGGAGCGGACGTGCCCGGCGGCGAGCAGGCGCTCGCGGACCGACGCGAGGCCGGCGTCGGTCGTCTGCTGCATTGGCACCTTGATGGCCTCGGTCCCCCACGTCAGCGAGATCCGCCCGAGGGCACCGGCATCGTCCGTGAACGCGTAGATCGGGACCTCGGGGCGGTGGCGGGCGATGGCGCGGGCCGTCGTGCCGGTGTGCGTGAGGCAGGCGACGGCGACGGCGCCGACCTGGTCGGCAAGGCGGACGGCCGTCTGCGAGACGGCCTCGGTCGTCTGGTCAGCTTCGCGCGAGACGAGTTGCGTCGCCTCGCGGCCGCCGAGCACCTTGCGCGAGGCCTCAGCCGCACGGGCGATCTCGTCCATCGCGGCGACGGCCCGGATGGGGTACTTGCCGGCGGCCGTCTCGCCCGAGAGCATGACGGCGTCGGTCCCGTCGAAGACGGCGTTGGCGACGTCGGTCGCCTCGGCACGCGTCGGGCGCGGGTTCTCGATCATGGACTCCAGCATCTGCGTCGCCGTGATGGCCGGCTTGGCCGCGTCGAGGCACGCCCGGATGAGGCGCTTCTGGACGACCGGAACGTCCTGCATCGGGATCTCGATGCCCAGGTCGCCTCGGGCGACCATGATGCCGTCCGACCCGGCGAGGATGGACTCGAAGTCGTCGACGGCCTCGGGCTTCTCGATCTTCGAGATCACGCCGATGTTCTTGTTCGAGGCGTGGATGCGCCCGACGAGGTCCGCGACGTCGGTCCCTGTCCGGACGAACGAGAGGGCGATAAAGTCGACGTCGTGGGCGAGGCCAAACGCGAGGTCGCGGATGTCCTTTTCGGTGAGGCTCGGGCGGGCGGCCTTGAGCTTGGGCAGGTTCACGCCCTTGTTGGACTTCAGCACGCCCCCGACGAGCACCTCGGTGTGCACGTCCGGCCCGTCGACCTTCGTCACGGAGACCTCGATGTAGCCGTCGTCGATGAGGATGCGCCCGCCGACCGTCACCTCGTCGGCGAGGGCGTCGTAGCTCACGTGGACGCGCTCGGCCGTGCCGGCGGCGACGGGCTCGGACGTGAGGACGAGGCGGCTGCCTTTGTGAATGAGCACGCCGCCCTCGGCGACGATCCCGAGGCGGATCTTCGGGCCCTGAAGGTCCTGCAGGATCGGGACGAGGCGGCCTGCGCGCTTCGCCTCGTCACGGACGACCTCGATCATCCTCCGGTGGTCGTCGTGGGAGCCGTGCGAGAAGTTGAGGCGGGCCACATCCATGCCGGCCCCGATGAGCGCGCGGATGCCCTCGACAGAGGCGACGGCGGGGCCGAGCGTGCAGACGATTTTGGTGCGGCGTGCGGCGTGGCGGGCCATTCGGTCGGGCGGGAGATGAGCTGCGAAACTAGCCCCCGGCCGCGCAGCGCTCGGCCGAAACCTGCGGAAGCGCTTTCAGGACGTCCAGGCAGGGCACCCGGCGTCCCCCCAACAAAACGGGGCGTCGCCCGGCTGCCGGCCGGATCTTTCGCGC
>DASVSE010000432.1:0-2723 GCA_036388235.1 Rubricoccaceae bacterium
GATCGTATCCGACATCGGCGAGCCGGCCCGTCGCAGTGGGGCCTGTGGATGGACGGATAGGTACGAGGTTTTCCCCCGGGCTCCAAGTAGTCGGCCCGAGTTCGCCTTCTTCAGAAGGCGACGGACGTGGGCCCCGGGGACGCCCCGGCTCGGCCCGTCCGACTACACATGGGTCTGGACGAGGACCCCGCGGAGGATGTCGGCGTGGCGGTCCAGCTCGTCGGCATGGCCGGCGTAGCCGGTGCCGTACTGCTCGGCCATGCGGCGGAGCATCTGCGCCCGCTGCTCCAGCGTCCGGAGGGCGACGTAGAGGGCCTGCTCGGTCGCCTCGGTCTGGGAGGCGTAGAGCGTCTGCTCGGTGTAGGCGTGGCCGGTGTGGCAGCGGTAGCGGTCCGAGCCGGTGTCGTCCTTTTCGAGGAGCCAGAGGGTTCCGCCGCAGTCGGGGCACGTAGCGGAGGAGCGCGGGCCGAGCCGGTCCATGGTGTCGATGTCGGCCATGCCGCGTTCGGTGATGCGCGCCTCGTCGGCGAGGCGCTGCGGGACGGGCGGGGGGACCGGCGCGGGACGGGCGACGAGGTCCTGGAGAAGGGCGGCGAGCCCGTCGAGGGCGACGCGGTGAGCCTTCGGGACGGCGGCGAGAGCGGCGCGCGGCATGTCCGGGTAGGCCGCGTCGTCCTGGACGACGGCGAGGCCGCCGCACTGGGCGATGGCGCGGAGGCCCGCAGCACCGTCGTCGAGGTAGCCCGTGAGGATGACGCCGATGACGCGCGACCGGTATGTGACGGCAGCCGAGCGGAAGAGCGGGTCCACGGCGGGGCGGGCGCGGTTCTCCCGGGCCCCGCGCGAGAGCCGGACGCCGCGCTCGGTGAGGAGGACGTGGGCGTCTGGCGGGGCCACGACGATGTGGCCGGGCTGCAGAGGCTCGCCGTCGCGGGCAAAGGCGGCGGGGAGCGGGCCGGCATGGTCGAGGACCTCGGCGAGAAGGCCGGGCCCGTCGGCAGCGGTGTGGACGACGACGACGACGGCGGCGGGGAATTCGGCTGGAAGCCCGGCGGCGAGCGCGCGGAGCGCTTCGACGCCGCCCATCGAGGCGCCGACGACGACGACGTCGTGGCCCTCGGGACGGTCGGGGTGGTCGGGGGTGGCTCCGAGAACGTCGGGCATCGGGTGGGGACGTGGGGCTTGGAGATACGCCGGGGCCTCGCCTGCGGACCCTAGGGGCGGCCCCGATCCGGCCTCCTCCCCTCCTCTAGTGGCCAACCAGACGAGCCTCGGGCTCGCCTCTCTCACCCGTGCCGTTGCCGCTGCATCGGTGGTCTCGGCGTCGCCCGCGGCAGCGTTTCGCGGTCCGTGAAGCGCGGCGTCGCGGCCCGGAAGCGCCCGGTGAGCGTGGGCTTTCTGCCTACGACGTCCCGTCTTATGACCGCACCTCTGACCGACCTGCCCCTTGTCGCCCAGCGTCTCGGGGACACGTTCTCTGAGCGTGCTCGGCTCGTCGTGTCGCCGTACCTGATGTCGGGATGTTCTCGGACAGGCAGAAGGGGCGACACTCAGGAGAGAACCGATGGGCCCCGGAAGACTCGAGGTCGACACCGCAGTGACGGCACCACGACGAGATGCATTGGTGTGCAATCCGATGCAGTCCATCGGGATTCACCACAAAGAAAAGCGCCTTCTCTCTTGTGGAGAGAAGGCGCTTTAAGGAGCCAGTGGTCAGATTTGAACTGACGACCTGCTCATTACGAATGACTCCGAGTAAACGTGACAGTGCGTCGCAAACAGGCCCTCACGTTGCAATACCGGCATTTCAAGAGCCGTAGTGAGGCGATCCGGAAGATGCGTCACGGCACATTCACGGCAGAACGGTGCACTGGGGTGCGCTTCCGTGCATTGTGCTGACGTGCGCAACGGTGTGGCCTCTCTCCCCCACTTGGCTCGCCCGTACACTCGCCGCGAGCAGCTTGGAACCGACACTCAGGCCGTCGCCGTCCTGCGGACGCGTGTGGCGTGCTCGGGAAGGCCGAGCGTGTCGAGGTATGCGGCGAAGTCCGCGCGGCGCGCCTCGGCTCTCGCCTCCTCGTCGGGCGTGAGCGGGCGGGCGAGCGCGAGCAGCAGGTCAAAGTCGTCGTCGGTGTGCAGCTCCTCCATCGTCTCGGTGGTGCGTGTGACCTTAGAGACTCGCGGAACAGGCAGATCTAACCCCGGCAGGTTTCTTTTCGGCGGATGAGAGATCCGCCCCCGTTACTCCTTCGCGGCCTCAACCATCCGGAGCGGATAGGTCCGCACCGGCTCACTAGGAACCCCGGTGGTCTGCGCCTCTACGATCCCCGCGGCCTCGGAGCGGGCCGCCGCCGCCGCGTCCGAGAGCCCCGAGGCGTCGAGCCACTCGGCGAGCTCAATGAGTCGGGCGGGGCTGGGCAGGAGGGCGAAGGGCAGGATCGACGTCGTCATCGGATGCGCCTCATAGGCGAGGTGATGTCTTGCCCGGGCAGTTTCGACGGGCCGGTTCCCGCCGCGAGCGTCCCTCGGTTCACCTTGCCGAATTGACACGCCCCGGTGCCGTCCTGTGGCGGTGATCCGGCCGATTTCTTTTCGGCCGATGGTTACGCCGGCGTGACGCCCGAGTCTCGGTCTGCGTGCGGGGCGCTGCTGCCCGCGTGCATCGAGGCGGTGGCCGTCCTTCCGTGGTGGGTTGGGCGGCCGCCGCTGGGTGCCTGTGGACG
>DASVSE010000433.1:0-5692 GCA_036388235.1 Rubricoccaceae bacterium
TTCGTGCCGGGCAGCGCGAGCCTGCGCCCCGAGGACGTCCGCGCGGCGGGCCTCGGCGTTGAGGTGCAGGCCTCGCCCGTGCTGACGCTCGCCGCTGCCGCCTTCGGCCGCCAGACGCGCGACATCGCGGCGCTGCGCGCCTTCGTCGGCGGCTTTCCACAGTACACGGGCTACAGCAGCTACGGTAGCCTCGACGAGACCGGAATCGACCTCACGGCACGCCTCGCGCGGACGAGCGGCGTCGCCGTCGCGGCCGGCTACACGTTCACCGTCGCTCGCGACGCGACAGGCGGGACCGTCGCGGGCACGCTGGGAGGATTCGGAGCGGCGCCAGCCGATGGCGAGACGCGGCACGCCCTCGACCTCGCCGTCGACGCCCGCGTGCCGGCCGGGCTCGGCCTTCTGAGTGGGACGGCCCTCGGCGTCGTCGTGGCGGCCCAGAGCGGCCTGCCGTATTCCGCCTTCGAACCCAACTCCAACTTCTCGGTCTTCGACTCATTCACGCCGGGCATCACGGGCGGGGTCAACGGCGCCCGCCTGCCATGGACGACGCAGGTCGACGTGCGCGTAGATCGCCGCTTCGCGGCTGGGCCGGCCGCGGTGACCGTGTTCGCGTGGGCCGAGAACGTCCTCGGCACGCGCAACGTGCTCGCCGTGTACCGCGTAACCGGCGAGCCCGACCGCGACGGCTTCCCCGAGACGCCGGTGGGGCAGACGGTCCTCGCCGCTCCCGGCGACCGGCTGCTGTACGAGGCGTACACCGGCGGACCCGTGAACGTCGGCGGGCGGCAGAGCACGGGCGCACCGTTCGTCTACGGGCAGCCACGCCAGATCCGCGTCGGCATCATTCTCGGCTCGTAGCCTCCGACGGAGGGCCCGAATGCAGGCTCGGCGCGGGGTTGCCGCCCCAGCCAGACGGCCCCGTGCGGGGTGGGCTGACCGACCGTCGTCACCCGGATTCGGTATCTTTGCGGGTTACCCTGACCCCCCGACCTGACGCATGGCCGAGATCACCGACGACCTGCTGCCCGACGATGGCGCGAGCCGCATCATCCCGATCAACATCGAGGATGAAATGAAGTCCTCCTACATCGATTACTCGATGTCGGTCATCGTCAGCCGCGCCCTGCCGGACGTCCGCGACGGACTCAAGCCGGTCCAGCGGCGCGTGCTCTACGGGATGCAGGAGCTTGGGCTCGCCGCCGGGCGCGCGCACAAGAAGTCCGCCCGTATCGTCGGCGAGGTGCTCGGCAAGTACCACCCGCACGGCGACCAGAGCGTGTACGACGCGCTCGTCCGCATGGCCCAAGACTTCAACGTCCGCGGCCCGCTCGTGGACGGGCAGGGCAACTTCGGCTCCGTCGACGGCGACTCGGCGGCCGCGATGCGCTACACCGAGGCCCGCCTGACGCGCCTCGCCGAGGAGATCCTCCGGGACCTCGACAAGGAGACGGTCGACTACACGCCCAACTTCGACGGCTCGCTCGACGAACCGTCCGTGCTGCCGAGTGCGATCCCGACGCTGCTCCTCAACGGCGCGTCCGGCATCGCCGTCGGGATGGCGACCAACATCCCGCCGCACAACCTCGGCGAGCTCGTCGACGGCATCGTCGCCTACATCGACGACCGCGACATCGAGCTCGACGCGTTGATGGCACATATCCCCGCCCCGGACTTCCCGACGGGCGGGCTGATCTACGGCGCCTCGGGCGTGCGCGAGGCGTACCGGACCGGGCGCGGGCGGTGCGTCATCCGGGCCAAGATGCACGAGGAGACCATCAAGCGCCGCGGCGAGGGCCAGGAGCGCGCGGCCCTCGTCGTGACGGAGATCCCGTACCAGGTCAACAAGAGCACGCTCATCGAGAAGATCGCCCACGCGGTCCGCGACAAGAAGGTCGAGGGCATCTCGGACTTGCGCGACGAGTCTGACCGCGACGGGATGCGGATCGTGATGGAGCTCCGCCGCGACGCCGTGACCGCCGTCACGCAGAACCAGCTCTTCAAGCACACCCAGCTCCAGCAGACGTTCGGGATCAACATGGTCGCCCTCGTGGCCGGCCGGCCGCGGACGCTCGGGCTCAAGGAGCTCATCCAGTACTACGTCGAGCACCGCCACGAGATCGTCGTCCGGCGGACGGTCTACGAGTTGCGCAAGGCTGAGGAGCGGGCCCACATTCTCGACGGGCTCGTCCTCGCGCTCGACCACCTCGACGCCGTCATCGCGATCATCCGGCACTCCGAGGACACCGAGGCGGCCAAGCGCAACCTCATGGCGGGCCTTTACCCGCAGCGCCTCACGGCCGAGCAGCGCGAGCGCCTCGGCCTGCCCGCCCAGGATCCGGTCGCCATCGCCGGCCGCCGAGACGCCGACCTCCCGGCCGACCTCAGCGAGGACTTTGTCCCGCAGCCGTGGCTCTCGGACGCCCAGGCAGACGCCATCCTCGCCCTTCGCCTCTCGCGCCTGACGGGCCTGGAGCGAGGCCGGATCGCCGAGGAGTACGCCGAGATCCTCCGCGAGATCGAGCGCCTCCGCTCCATCCTCGCATCGGAGCCGCTCCGGATGCGGATCATCCAGGACGAGCTGCTCGACATCAAGGAGCGCTACGCGAACGCCCGGCGCACCGAGATCGACCTCTTCGGCGGCGGTGACATGGAGGACGAGGACCTCATCGAGGACGACCACGGCGTCGTCACGATCACGCAGCAGGGCCTCATCAAGCGGACGAGCACGGACGAGTACCGCACGCAGGGGCGCGGCGGGCGCGGCCTGCGCGGGCTCGGGCAGCGCGACGAGGACTTCGTCTCGCACCTCTTCACCGCCTCGGCCCACGACTACCTGCTCTTCTTTACGGACCACGGCCGGTGCTACTGGCTCCGCGTCTTCCAGGTCCCCGAAGGGTCGCGGACGGCCAAGGGCCGCTCGGTTCGCAACCTCGTCCAGATCGCCCAGGACGACGTCATCCGGGCCGTCCTGGTGGTCAAGAAAGACGACTTCCGCAGCGCAGACTTCCTGACGTCGCACTACGTCCTCATGGCGACGCGCGAGGGTCTCGTCAAGAAGACGCCGCTCGAAGCCTTCAGCCGCGTCCGCGCCGACGGCATCATCGCCATCGACATCGTCGACGGCGACGAACTCATCGAGGCCCGGATGACGACAGGTACGTCGCACGTCGTGCTCGGCTCGACGGGCGGCCGCGCGATCCGCTTCGAGGAGTCGGACGTCCGCTCGATGGGCCGCAAGAGCCGCGGCGTGCGCGGGATGAAGCTCGGCGAGGGCGAAGCGATCGTCGGTATGATCGTCGCCCACGACGAGACGGCCGAGGTGCTCACGGTCTCGGCCAACGGCTACGGCAAGCGCACCGACCTCGGCGAGTACCGCGAGCAGACGCGCGGCGGGCAGGGCACGCTCGCGATGAAGACGACGCCCAAGACGGGCCGCCTCGTCGCGCTCAAGCGCGTCTCGGACGGTGACGAGCTGATGATCGCGACCGAGGCCGGCCTGATGATCCGCATGGCCGTCGCCGACGTACGCGCGACCGGCCGCAACACGCAGGGCGTGCGCGTCATCGCCCTCCGCGACGGCGACGCCATCGCCGACGTCGCAGCCGTCGCGATTGAGGCGGACGTGTCCGACGGCAGCGCCTCGGGCGACAGCGCCCCCGGCCCCCTCTCCCCTCTCCCGATGCCCACCATGGACGACAGTCTCACCGACGGCCTCACGGCCGACCCGCTCTCAGACGACCCCGACGCGCTTGCCGCCGAACTCGGCGAGGCACCCGTGGAGGACGACTTCGGCGGCGACCACGGCCTCGGCGACGGAACGGACGACGGGCTCGACGGCGAGCCGCTCGACGACGAGTAGCCAGTAGGCTTTAGAGCCGTGACGGTCACGTAACGACCGCCACGGCTGCCTCCGGCGGCGCTACACCGCGGCCGGGCCGACGGCGCGGGGAAGCCGCACCTGAACGCCGCCGCCCACCGCGTGCACGCTCCCCCCGTCGCGCTCGATGAGCACGCGGGCGACGACGAGGTCGAGCCCGTCGTCGGGCGAGTCGCCGGGCGCAGCGATAGTCGAGTCGCGGATGTCGACGACGGCGTCGGATCCGCTCACGCCGGCGCGGACGGTCACCTCGCCGTCGGCGTCGTGGGCAGCGGCCGCACGGGCCGCCTCGGCGACGACGTGGACGAGCGCGAGCCGCAGTCGCCGCGGGTGCGCCGAGACGATAATGGAGTCGGCCGGAAGGTCCAGCACGAGCCGGACCGCGGGGTGCGCCTCGTGCGACGCCTCGCGGAGGAGGCCTTGGAGCACGACGGGCTCGGTCTCCAGCACGGTGCCGGGCTCCGGGAGCGACCCCGCCTCGGCAACGGGCCGCACGAGCGCCTCGACACGCGCGAGCGCGCCGAGAATGTCTGCCGCCGCGCCGTCGACGTCGTCGCCGTGGGGCCCGCGCAGCGCCTCGGCGGCCGTGCGGATCGTCGCGAGCGGGGCGTTGAACTCGTCGCTCGTGAGGGCCAGCATGCGCCCGGTGAGCCGGTTAAGGTGCGCCAAACGCGTGTGCGCACGCTCGAGCGCGTGCCGCTGCCGGGCTGCGTGCACGGCCACAGCAGCCTGCGCCGCGACCGCCATCAGGACCTCAATGTCGGACTCGCTGAAGGCGCCGTCGTGGGGGTCCAGGGCTTCCAGAACCCCCACGGGCTGCCCGTCGACGCGCATCGGGGCACCGGCGATGGCCCGCGGGCGGTAGCCCGCCTGCTCGGCGGGCTCGGCAAAGTGCCGCGTGTCGCGCTGCACGTCGGCCGCAACGACCGGGCGGTTCTCGCGAAAGATGGTCCCGGCGAGGCTGCCGTGGAGCGGGACGGGGATCTGGGCCAGCGTCGCCGTCTCCTCGCTCGTCGCGGCGACAAAGCGCAGCTGGCGCGCGGACGTGTCGTAGAGCAGCATCGACGCCCGTCCGCAGTCCAGCAGGTCCGTCGTCGCGTCGAGAATGACGGCGAGCACATCGGCGATGTCGCGCGGGGTGCCAATCTCGATGCACAGTTCGAGCAGACGCTGCGCCGCAGCGGGCGAAACGGCCGGCGCGGCAGAGGAATCGGGCGAGACGGTCGAATCGGGCAAGGCAGCAGAGAGTCCGAGTGGGAGTGGCGGCCGGGTGAGGCCGGCGCGCCTCAATATCCGTCAGCCGGTGGACGCAGTTCCGCGGGCGGCGAGTTCCCGCGTGCGCCGCTTGAAGGGGACCGCGGCGGCTGTGTAGCCGCCCCCGGCACCGTCGACGAAGTGGACCTGCCGGCCCATGCGCTCGTAGACGAGGCACGTCAGAATGGCTCGGTCCGAGACGTGAAGGCCGTAGGCGAGCGCACCCGCCGCGAACCCGGCGTCGAGGACGGCTTCGAGGCGCGAGCGCTGATCGGGCGTCCCGGCAAGGATCATTCGGAGCACGCCGTCGAACTTGCGGTAGTCCGTCGAGGCGCGCAGCAGCGTGGGGTACTGGCCCCAGTCGGTCTCCGATGTCTGCGTCTGATGCTGGACGAGGTAGCGCCCGAGCACATTGCGGAGCCACAGCTCGGCCGTGTAGCGGCGGCGGGAGTCTGGGCGGCGGAGGCCCGCCTCGGGCGCGAAGCGGGACGCGTCGGATGCCAGCCGGAGCCGGTCGAGGGCAATCGGGTGCATGGTCTCGCCGGGCCCATAAATCTC
>DASVSE010000434.1:0-2666 GCA_036388235.1 Rubricoccaceae bacterium
ATCCGAAAAAGGGGCTCCCGCTCCTCATAGAGGCTTGGGCGCACGTGAGACCCGAAGGCTGGGAGTTGATCATTGCTGGCCCCGACGACGGCGGTCACCGATCGTTGGTTGAGGCGATGATTCAGACGGCGGGCCTTTCTAGGGTCATTGGCTTCCAGGGCGCCGTCGCCGACAGCGACAAGTGGGCACTCTACCGCACCGCCGACCTCTTCGTCCTCCCGACGCACTCCGAGAACTTCGGCCTCGTCGTCGCCGAGGCGCTCGGGTCCGGCGTCCCCGTCCTCACGACGAAAGGCGCGCCGTGGCGCGAACTTGACACCCACCGCTGCGGCTGGTGGACGGACGTGTCGGTCGACGCCATCGCTGCTGCCCTCCACGCCGCAACGCAGGCGAGCCGCGCCGACCTAGACGCGATGGGCGAGCGCGGCCGCGCCCTCGTGCTGGACTGCTACGGGTGGGACGACGCCGCTCGCCAGATGAAGGCCGTTTACGAATGGATCCTCGGGACGGGCGACCGTCCTTCCTGTGTACACCTCGACTAAATGCCCGACCCCGTCTACATCCTCGGCCTCAACGCCTACCACGGCGATGCCGCCGCGGCCCTCGTCGTCGACGGGCAACTCGTGGCCGCCATCGAGGAGGAGCGCTTCAACCGCATCAAGCACTGGGCGGGCTTCCCCGCCGAGTCCATCCGCTACTGCCTCGGCGTGGCCGGCATCGGCCCCGAGCAGCTCCACCACGTCGCCGTCTCCTTCGACCCCCGCGCCAACCTCCGGCAGCGCCTGTCGTTCGTCGCGCGCAATCGGCCCTCGGCGGCATCCCTGCTCGACCGCGTCCGCCGGCAGGGGAAGACGCTCTCGCTCGAATCCCAGGTCGCCGAAGCCGTCGGCGTCGAGAGGAGCGCGCTCCAGGCCCGCTTCCACCGCGTCGAGCACCACCAGACGCACGTCGCCGCCGGCTTCCTCCTTTCGCCGTTCGACGAGGCCGCCGTGCTCTCGGTCGATGGCATGGGCGACTTCACCAGCACGCTCACCGCGCACGCCCGCGGCACCGGCTGGGCGGAGCTCGACCGCGTCTTCTATCCGCACTCCATCGGCTTCCTCTACAGCGCGCTCACCATGTACCTCGGCTTCCCGCACTACGGGGACGAGTACAAGGTCATGGGCCTCGCCCCCTACGGCGAGCCGGAGTATGCCGACGTCCTGCGCCGGCTGGTCTACCCGAAGGGCGACACGTTCGAGCTCGACCTCGACTACTTCACCCACCACCGCGACGGCATCCGCATGACGTGGAACGACGGCGCGC
Organism: Rubricoccaceae bacterium; assembly: GCA_036388235.1. Taxonomy (GTDB): domain Bacteria; phylum Bacteroidota; class Rhodothermia; order Rhodothermales; family Rubricoccaceae; genus DASVSE01. The sequence continues at coordinate 1,306 of DASVSE010000434.1, forward strand.
CCGTCGTCGAGCCCTTCTACAGCGACCGCCTCGTCCGAGAGCTGGGCCCCGCCCGGCGCCCCGACGAGCCCATGACGCCGCACCACGACAACGTCGCGCGTTCGCTCCAGCTCGTCACCGAGGAGATCCTCCTTCACCTCCTGAATCGGCTCCACGCCCGCACGCGCACGCCGAACGTGTGCCTCACGGGTGGCGTGGCCATGAACTCGGTCGCCAACGGCAAGGTCACCCGCGAGACGCCGTTCGAGAACGTCTACATCCCCGCCGGCGCGGCCGACAACGGGACGTCCTTCGGCGCGGCCTTCTACGTCTGGAACCGCCTCCTCGGCCAGCCCCGCACGTTCGTCCAGGACCACGCCTACTGGGGCTACGAGGCCACGCCCGACGAATGCGCCGCCGCGCTCGACGCGCTCGGCCTGCCCTACCAGACGCTCGGCGACGACGCGCTCCTCGACGCCACCGTCGCCGCCATGACCGGCGGCAAGGTCGTGGGCTGGTTCCAGGGGCGCATGGAGTTCGGCGCCCGCGCGCTCGGCAGCCGCTCGCTCATCGCCGACCCGCGCCGGACCGACATGCGCGACATCATCAACCTGCGCATCAAGTTCCGGGAGAAGTTCAGGCCGTTCGCGCCGAGCATCCTCGAAGAGCACGTCGGCGACTGGTTCGAGATCGACGAGTCCACACCTTACATGGAAAAGGTGTTTCCGGTCCGTCCCGAGAAGCACGCGGTCATCCCGGCCGTCACGCACGTCGACGGCAGCGGGCGCCTGCAGACCGTCTCGGCGCGCACCAACCCGCGCTACCACGCCCTCATCACGCGCTTCTTCGAAGCGACGGGCGTGCCCATCGTGCTCAACACATCGCTCAACGAGAACGAGCCGGTCGTCCGCCTCCCCCGCGAGGCCATCTCGTGCTTCCTTCGCACCGACATGGACGTCCTCGTGCTCGGCAACCACGTCGTGGACCGCCACGCGCCCGATTTCCCCGACGAGTGGCGCCAGCGCGTCGCCCTCCGCCCCGGCGAGTTGCCCGCCGCCCTGGCCCCCGCCGTCAGCTGAGGCGTCGTGATCAGCCCCGGCTCCCGGAGCACTCACGAGTGAGACCTGCCCGTCGAGCGTCTTCGGTCGCTGTAAATCCCGGGTGACAGGACGTCCGATGCGGACCACACACTCTCTATCGACGACGTCCCGATTTACCGCAGCCGTGTCTGCTCGGCAGTCCCGTTTCGCGTGTTCGGTGAGCGCATCTGACCCCCGAAGGACCCCGGGAGCACGCGGCGTGACGCGCCCCCGGGGCCGCCGGCTACTTCTCCGAGCGGTTCAGGAAGCCGAGGCGCTCCAGCCACTCCGGGTGGTCCGCGA
>DASVSE010000435.1:0-2153 GCA_036388235.1 Rubricoccaceae bacterium
CGCGAGCGTCCGCTTTCTCCCATTCCAGCCGGCCGAGCGCCTCGCCGAGAGCCTCGGCGCGGCCGACGTCCACCTCGTCGCCATGGACGAGGCCCTCGCCGGTCTCGTCGTGCCGAGCAAGCTCTACGGCGCGCTCGCGGCGGGTCGGCCCGTCGTGTTCGTCGGGCCCGAACAGAGCGAGGCGGCGCGCCTCATTCGCGAGCACGCATGCGGAACCGTCGTGTCGGGCGTCGCCCCGGACGCGCTCGGTCCGGCCGTTGCCCACGCGCTCGCCGAGTGGGCGGCCGATCCCGAGGCACGCGCCGCGGCCGGCGAGCGGGCGGCGAAGGCCGCACCCGTCGGACCCGATGCCGCCGCGTTTGCCCGCGTCCTCACGGAGGCGTGTGCAAAAGCGTAAGCAGACAGAACCGTTAAGTTTGATTGTGCACATTTCTGTACGCACCCGGGCCGGGCGGGGTGGATAGATTGATGCCATCCCCCCGCAGCGCTGGCCCTCGGGCCCACCACCCCGCGCGTCCCCCGAAGTCCGGGCTTTTCGCCGAGCTCTCGATCCGATGACGCACGTTCTGTTCGCCGCGCTGCTGGCCTTTTTGGGGGCCCTCGCCGTGACCCGGCTAGCCCGTGGCGCCGGCCTCCACTTTGGCCACCTGGACCGGCCGGACGAGCGGAAGCGCCACGCGCAGGCGGTCCCGCGCCTCGGGGGCATCGGGATCGCCGCCGGCGTGTTCGCCGGTCTCGCCCTGGCCGTCGCACTCGGCAGCATTCCGGTGGCCGACGTGTGGCCCCTCGCGATGGGGTCTACGGCGATCATCGCGATGGGGATCTGGGATGACCTCTATGGCATCGGCTTCAAGCGGCGCTTCGCCGTCCAGCTGCTCGTCGCGTACAACATGGCCATGGCGGGCTGGCGCATCGACGTGACCAACCTGCCGCTGTTCGAGGCGCTGCCTCCGTTCGAGCAGGCCGCACTCTCGCTCCCCGTCACGATCCTCTGGACGGTCGGCGTGATCAACGCCGTCAACCTGCTCGACGGGCTCGACGGGCTCGTCGCCGGCATCACGACGATCGCGTTCGGCGCCCTCGCGCTCGCCTTCGCCGGCGCTGGCGATCCCCTCGTCTTGACGCTCTGCGCCGTCGGGGCGGCGGCCGTGCTCGGATTCCTCGTCTTCAACGTCCACCCGGCCTCCATTTTTATGGGCGACACGGGCAGCACGCTGCTCGGATTCCTGCTCGCCATGGTGGGCCTGCGCGGAATCACCGGCGTGCCGACGCTAGGGATGCTCGCCGTCCCGGTCCTCGTGCTCGGCGTTCCGCTGCTGGACACGCTGACGACGATGACCCGCCGTCTAGTCGAGGGCAACTCGCCATTTATGCCAGATGCGGACCACATCCACCACCGCGTGCTCGCCCGCAGCCACGGGTCCGTCCGCCGGGCCGTCCGGGCGATGTGGGCCGTCGGAATGGTTTTCGGAGCGCTCGGCGTGGCAATGAGCATGACCCGCGGCCACGACCTCGCGCAGGTGGCCATCATCGGGTTGGCCATTGTGCTGTCGTACATCGTCGTGCGCTCGCTTCGCTACGCGCGCATCCGGGTCGTGTGGCGCAACCTCCAGCGGCGGCGCCTCCACAGCCGCCGCGCGGACCGAGTCGGGGTATCCACCCCGACCGGAAGCGTCCCGGCGCTTCCCCCCGGACCGGCACTCGCCGCCCGACGGACGTCTGGCGACGGCGAGCCGCAGAGCCACCCGCCCTCGATGGTCGTCAGCCGCCGCTAGGTACCGGGCGGTGCCCTGCGGCGCGGGCGTAGCTTGGCCGGCGTCCACTCTCGCGCCTGCCCATGCTGTTCGGAACCGTCGTCGGCCAGGTCTGGGCGACCCGTAAGGACTCTGCCCTCGTCGGGATGACGTTCCTCGTCGTCCGCGAGACGGACCTCGACGGGACCCCGACGGACACGTTCGTCGTCGCGGCCGATGCGGTCGGGGCAGGCGTCGGCGAGGCCGTCCTCGTCGCGCAGGGCTCGTCGGGGCGCCAGACCGAGATCACGCAGGGCAAGCCGGTCGATGCCGTCGTGATGGCCATCGTGGACCGCGTCGACGTCGAGGCGGCGCTGCGGCAGCCGGCCCGCGGGCAATGAAGCTCGGCCGCGTCATCGG
>DASVSE010000436.1:0-4321 GCA_036388235.1 Rubricoccaceae bacterium
GCACGACCGTCGCGACCGGCTGCGAACGGCCGCGGAGGCGGTGCCGCAGGTCGGCTGCGAGGCGGTCGCGGAAGGCGCCGAGCGTCACGTCGGCCTCGCCGAGGGCCCAGATGGACTCGCGGAGCTGCGCCATCGTTTCGCGGGCGTCAGCCTCGACAGCGAGGAGCGGATCGGCGCCGGACGCTTTGCCGGAGTCGCTCACGCCGCGCTCCAATCGCGCCAACTCGACGTCGGCGAGCAGCGTCGAGAGCTGCGCACCGACGTGGTCGTGGAGGTCGCGGGAGATCCTCGCACGCTCGTCCTGCACGATCCGCTCGGCCGCGAGCCGCGCCAGCTCGGCCCGGAGACCGCGCTGCGAGACGTACCGCACGGATGCCACGAGACCGGCGAGGAGAGCCAGTCCGAGGCCTCCGCGAAACAGTCCCGTCTGCCACCATGCCGGGCGAATCTCAAACGGCACGGCCGTTTCGCCCCATGCGCCGGCCGACGACGCGGCGCGGACGCGCAGCGTGTAACGCCCCGGCGGAAGGTTTGTATAGACCGCCTCGTGGCCCGTTCCGAGGGGCGTCCACGCTGCGTCGAGGCCGTCGAGGCGCGTCGCGAAGCGGTTGAGGTGCGGGGCCGTGAAGTCGAGGGCCGCGAGGGTGAAGGCGACGGCATTTTCGTCGTGGCGCAGGCGCCGCGCCTCGGCAAGCGGCCGCTCGACGCCCATCACACGCACGCCCGTTACTACGACGCTCGGTGGCGGACCGCCGGCAGCGAGCGCGTCGGGGTCGAAGCGGTTGTAGCCGTGGATTCCGCCTGCGACGATGCGGCCGTCGGCGAGCGCAAGCGCGGCGCCGGCGTTGAACTCGTCGCTCTGAAGGCCGTCTTCGGTCCCGAAGGCGACGGCACGCTCGCGGACAGGCTCGAACCGGGCCATGCCGCGGTTGGTCGTGACCCAGAACTGGCCCGAGCGGTCCGGGACGATGGCGTAGACCGTCTCGTCGGGCAGCCCGCTCCGCACGCCGACGGTGTGAAACGTGCCGGCACCGCGGCCGCCGGCCGGCGGCTCGTAGCGTGCGAGGCCGCCGCCGTACGTGCCCATCCACAGCCGCCCCAGGCGGTCGCGGGCGAACGAGGTCACGGTGTTTTGCGGCAAGCTGCCGGTCCGCTCGGCATTGTTCTCGAAGTGAGCAATCCGGCCAGCCCCCGGGTCGATCAGGTCCACGCCGACGCCCCAGAGGCTGAGCCAGACTGTGCCGTCGGCGTTGGCGTGGACGGCATACCCCTCGGAGCCCGACAGGCGGCGGCCGCGCGGGAAGGATGTTGCGGGGCAGTCGATGCGGCGCGTCGCCGGGTTGGCGCGGCAGAGGCCCGGCCCGTAGGCCGCGATCCAGATCGTCCCGTCGGGGCCGAGCGCGAGGCGAAGCGCGAGGCGGATGCCGGCGTCGGGCGGGAACGGACTGAGAGTCCAGACGCCTTTGACGCTGCGCCGCCACAGGCCACGCGTGTCGCCGATTGCCCAGAGCGCACCCGTCCGGTCGATGAGGACCGAACGGACGCCCGACTCGCGAAGCGCCTGCGGCAGACCCGGCGTCGGGAGCGCGCGGCCCGCGCCGTCGGCGAGGTGCAGCCCGGCGTCGTACGTCCCGACCCAGAGGCGGCCGCCGCCGGCTTCGGCGAACGCCATCACGTCCTCGGAGCGGAAGCCGTCGGCGGGGCGCGCGCGGAAGCGCTCAAAGGGCGTCCGGCGGACCCGATTGAGGCCGCCGCCCCATGTGCCGGCCCAGAGGACGCCGCCGCGGTCGGGTGCGAGCACGCGCGCCTCGTCCGTGCTCAGCGAGTGCTCGTCCGCAGGGTCCGAGCTGAGCGAGGCGAACTGGGACCGGCCGGCCGAAGGCACGAGGTGGCAGAGGCCGCCGCCGCGCGTCGCGATCCACAGCACGCCCTGAGTGTCGCGGGTGACGTCCTGGACGGCGTCGCCGCAGAGCGACGCCGCGTCGCCCGGGTCGTGGCGCATCTGAGTGACGGCCCCCGTCGCCGACGATACGCGGGCAAGGCCCGCACCGTCGAGGCCAGCCCACACCGTCCCTGTGCGGTCGGCGTAGACCGACGTCACGGCGGCGGAGCCGAGGACGTCGGCGCCGAGGAAGAGCCGGACGCGGCCCGTGCGGGCATCGAGGCGAAAGAGGCCCGAGAAGGTCGCCACCCACAGGTCCCCGTTGGGCGCCGCGGCGAGGTCGCGGACGTTGACACCGTCTTTGACGTCCGCGCGGCGGCGGAGGGCCGCGCCGAGACGCCGCACCCGGCCCGTCTCGGCGTCGACGAGGTCGAGCCCTTCGCTCGTTCCCGCCCAGATCCGTCCGCGGCGGTCGGCAAGGAGGGCCTCGACGCGGTCGCTGGAGACGGTCCCGCGATCCGAGAGACGCGAGCGGAAGCGGGTCGCCTGTCCCGTCGCCGGGTCGAGGCGGTTGAGGCCGCCGCCGTAGGTCCCGACCCAGATGCGGCCCCGCCGGTCCTGGGCGAGGGCGGTTGCGAAGGACGACGAGAGCGAGCGCGTGTCCTCGGGGTCGTGGCGGAAGGTCGTGAAGCCGTACCCATCGTAGCGGTCCAGCCCGACCTCGGTCCCGACCCACAGAAAGCCCGTCCGGTCCTGTAAGAGCGACGAGACCGTCGTCGTCGAGAGACCGTCTTGAACGGAGAGGCGGTCCACCTGCACGCTCAGTGGCGCCGTCTGTGCGGCGGCCGACGCAACCGCAACAGCGAGCAGGGCAACCGGCCGCAAGTCCATAGCGCGAAGCGGTGTAGGGGCCGAAGATAGACCGGAGAGTGCGGACGTAAGCTCAACCGATTAGCCGCTGCTTCTGTGGACACCGGTCTCCCCGCCCTGAATCTTGCCGCGCCTTTCGCGGGACCGTCACGGAACCGGGTCTAGCCTCCGCGTTCCTGCTCTGCGCCTTCCTCTACCCAGAAGTGACGGTCCTGCTCGACTACGGCATCGGCAACCTCCGCTCGCTCGAACGTGCGTTCGAGCGAGCAGGCGTCGCTGTGCTCCGCTCGGGTCGGATCGAAGACGCCCGGGCGGCGCAACGCCTCGTGCTGCCCGGCGTCGGCGCCTTCGGGGCGTGCGCGGCAGCCCTCCACGAGACGGGCCTGGACGCCGTCGTCGTGGAACGCGTCGCGGCGGGCGTGCCGCTGCTCGGCGTCTGCGTCGGGATGCAGCTCCTCTTTGAGCACTCGGACGAGGGCGACGCGTCGGGCCTCGGGCTTCTGGCCGGCCGAGTCGTCCGGTTTGCGCACGGCGCGACTGGCCCGGACGGCGCCCGTTTGAAGGTGCCGCACATGGGCTGGAACGCGCTGCGGACCGTCCGCCCACACCCGGTCGTGACGGGTCTCGGCGAGGCGCCGCACGTCTACTTTGTCCACTCGTACCACGCGCTCCCGGCCGATCCGGCGGACGTCGTCGCCGATGCCGACTACGGTGTCGCCGTCCCGGCCGTCATCGCGCGCGGCGGCGTCGTCGGTGTCCAGTTCCACCCCGAGAAGAGCGGGCCCGTCGGGACCGCGATCCTTCGGGCGTGGGACGCGGCCTTCGCTCCGGCCGCCCCGGAGACGGGAGCGACCCAGAGCAACGTTTCCCTGTCGGCGGCCGGCCTGTCCGCCCTGTAACCTCTCCCCCGCCGCCATGCTTGTCATTCCCGCCATCGACCTCCGCGGCGGCCGGTGCGTCCGCCTCCGGCAGGGCCGGTACGAGGACGAGACCGTCTACTTCGACGATCCGGTCCGGATGTCGAAGCTGTGGCGTGTGATGAACGCCAAGGTGCTGCACCTCGTCGACCTCGACGCCGCGCGGACGGCGAGCTCGGCGACGCCGGCCGACAACCGGGCCGTCGTGGCGCAGGTCACGGCCGGGCTGGACATTCCCGTCCAGGTCGGCGGCGGCGTCCGAACCATTGCAGACATCGAGGCGATGCTCGGCGTCGGCGTGTACCGCGTCGTGCTCGGCACGGTCGCCGCGCGCGACCCCGAGTTCGTCTCCGAGGCCATCGCGCGTTTTGGCGCCTCGCGCATCGTCGTCGGCATCGACGCCCGCGACGGCGAGGCGCAGACCGAAGGCTGGGAAATGGGCTCGGGCGTCGACGCCGTCGACCTCGCGCTCGACATGGAGGCGCGCGGCGTTCGCCGCCTCGTCTACACCGACATCGCGCGCGACGGCACGCTCGACGGGCCCAACGTGCCGGCCTACCGCGAGATGGCGCAGCGCCTCACACGCGCCCGCGTGACGGCCTCGGGCGGCGTCGGCGGCTACCGCGACCTGCTCGCGCTGCAGGCCATCGAG
>DASVSE010000437.1:0-2021 GCA_036388235.1 Rubricoccaceae bacterium
GCGCGGAAGGGGCGAACCGTGGCCATATCGTGGGGTTGAGAGATGCGCGGAGGGGGCGGGAAGTTACCGCGCGGAGCGGCGCGGGCCGGCTCTTTTCTTCACGCCGCCTTCGGGCACAAACCCGAACTCGACAGGCGGGACGCCGTAGATTAGGCACATACCACCGCGGGGTGGAGAAGTGGTATCTCGTCGGGCTCATAACCCGAAGATCGCGGGTTCGAATCCCGCCCCCGCTACCACTCGAATGGCCTCCCGACTCGCGTCGGGGGGCCATTCTCGTTTGCTGTAGGGGTGTTCTGGAGCCTTCTAGAGGATCGCCCTCAGAAATGCCACTTTGACCTGTCCCGGCTTTTCCGGACGCCCGGTTTAGGTTAAGCAGCGAGACGCAGAGCGCGCTGCTCGTGATGCCGACGCTCGTGCTCGGCAGGTGACTGGTAGCCGAGCGCGGAGTGGCGTCGGCGGTGGTTGTAGAAGGCGAGGTAGTCGAAGAGCGCGGCGCGGGCCTCGTCGTGCGTCTCGAAGCGCTCGCCGCGCACGCACTCCGTCTTGAGCGAACCGAACAGGCTCTCCGTTGGCGCATTGTCATGGCAGTTGCCCCGCCGACTCATCGAGCAGACGACCTCGTGGCGGCGCAGCAGTGCTCGGTAGTCGGACGACGTGTATTGCGTGCCCTGGTCGCTATGGCAGACGAGGCCCGGACGTGGTCGGCGATCCTGAAGCGCTGCGCTAAAGGCCGCCGTGGCGAGTTCTCGGCCGAGCGATGGGCGAACGGCCCAGCCGACGACGCGACGTGAGAACAGGTCGAGCACGACGGCGAGGTAGAGCCAGCCCTCGCCCGTCGAGATGTACGTGATGTCGGCCGTCCAGACCCGGTCAGGAGCGACCGGCGCAAACTGTCGGTCCAACACGTTCTCCGCCACCGGTGTGAGCGGTGTCTGCGACGTAGCCGTCGGAGGCTTCCGCTTCGGACCACGAGCGACGAGACCGCCTTCGCGCATGAGTCGGCCGATGCGGTGACGGCCGCACGCCGTGCCTCGGGCTAGCAACTCGGCATGCACTCGGCGGGCGCCGTACGTCTGGCGGCTTTCACGGTGGATGGCTCGGACCTCGACGGCCAAGCGGCGATCTTCGACGTCCCGGTCCGACAGCGCTCGGCCACACCACTCGTAGTACGCCGACACCGATGCGCCGAGCGCCACGCACGACGCCCGTACCGAGCGGCCGACCTCCCGATCTCGAACCATGCGGTACCTCAGCGGGAGGGGGAGCTGACGATACCGAGCGCTTTTTTTATGATCGAGAGCTCGTCGTGGAGCCGCTTGTTCTCGCGGCGCAGCTGCACGAGCTCCTCGTCTCGCGGGCTCCCATTGCCTGGGAATGCACGGCGGCCATCGTCTCGGAGCTCCCGCTTCCAGCGGTGGATGAGGCCGGGGCGGATGGCGAGGTCGCGCGCGGTCTGGGCGACGCTGCCGGAGCGCTCGGCGGCGCGGACAGCTTCGAGTTTGTACTCGGAGGAGAACGATCTGCGGGTGGTCATGGCGGAGTCCAGTTTGAGGGAGAGTACCCTTAACTGGGCGTCCGGCTCACCCGGGACAGGTCACCCTACCCTCGGCAAGTCCCTACGCCTCGGCCATAGACGTGGAAAGGAAGTCGCGGAGGACGTAGTGGAGGATGCCGCCGTGGCGGTAGTACTCCACCTCGATAGGCGTGTTGAGCGCCACCGTCGTCGGGATCTCGACCGTCGTCCCGTCCGCCTTCGTCGCCGTCACCGTCAGCGCCGCGCCGGGCCGCACGTCGTCCGTCACGGGGATCTCGTAGGTCTCCGTCCCGTCGAGCCCGTGCGTGCCGAGCGTCTCGCCGGCCGGGAACAGCATCGGCAGCACGCCCATCCCGACGAGGTTCGAGCGGTGGATGCGCTCGAAGCTCTGCACGAGGACGGCCTTGACGCCGAGCAGGTACGTCCCCTTGGCCGCCCAGTCGCGCGAGGAGCCCATCCCGTAGTCCTTGCCCGCCACGATCAG
>DASVSE010000438.1:0-1922 GCA_036388235.1 Rubricoccaceae bacterium
CCACCTTCCTCCGGACACGCTCACGACGCTCGACGCCAAGGCGGTCGACGTCGACGGCGACGGCGACGCCGATCTGGTCCGAGCGGGCGAGGGGTTCGTCCACTTTCTCCTCAACGACGGGACGGGCCGCTTCCGGGCGGGTCCTGACCTTCTAGACGCCGTCCCATCTGGCGCCGGCATCACCCTCGACGTCTCGGACCTCAGCGGCGACGGCGTCGCAGACCTGTTTGTCGGCTGGCACGCCGGGTACGGCCCGGGAGTCGCGAGCCAGAACCGCCTGATCCTCGGCGTCGGCGCCATCCCTCACCCGTAACCCTCATGTCTGCTCCCCGCCCCAGGCGATCCGCCTCGACCGTCCTTCTCGTCCTCGTCCTCGCCGGCTGCGCCGCGTCATCACCCACCCGCCTGAGCTCCCCGCCGGACGCAGCGGTCACCGCCGCACTGGCCGCGTCCGCGGAGGCGTGGAACCGGGGCGATCTCGACGGGCACGTCGCGATGTATGCCGACTCGGCCGCGTTCATGACGGGCACGGGCCCCCTGATCGGGCGGGACCGGACGGCCGACGCCCTCCGATCCGCCTTTTTTCGGGATGGACGCCCGGTCCAGCAGCTCCGCTTCGAGTCGATCGTCGTGCGCCCGCTCGGGGCCGATCACGCGCTCGTGACGGGGCACTTCATCCTGAGCGGTGGCGGCCAGGACGACCACAGCGGGTGGTTTTCGACGGTGTGGACGCGCGGGGCAGCCGGATGGCGAGTCATCCACGACCATTCGAGTTGAGCCGCGCCGCATCACGCGGCGGGACGCGGTGCCTCGACGCAACGGCGGCGTGCTGTTCGCTGGAGCGGCGGATGATGCGTCATCCTGCCGTCTTCAAGGTGTGCGTGCAGGCCGGTACTCCCGCGCATCTCTGGAATCCGAGCGCCTCGTAGAACCGCGCGGCCGATGCGCTCTCCGTCCGCAGGCGCAGCACGCCGAACGCGTCCCGTGCCGCCGCGACGACCGCTCCGACCAACTGGCGGCCGACCCCGCGACGGCGGTACTCGGCCGCGACGTAGAGGTGGCGGACGCGCCCGACGCCCGGCTCGGGGAGGTACGGGTCCGCGTTGAGCCCGCACACCCCCACGACACGCCCGTCGGCGACAGCGGCGAAGAGGACCTCACCGTGCCGCGCGAACCGGTTCGTCCCGCTCTCCCACTCCTCGACCAGCCGACTGAGGAACCGATGCCCAGTCCGCTCGCTCTCCGCGAGCACGTCGGCCAGTGCGTCGGGAGGCAGGTCGTGCAGCCGGGTGATCGAGACGGTCACGGCTAGAAAGATGACGCAGACCAGCCGGCCGCTCGCCGGCGGCACGGGCTAGAGAGTAAGCCCCAGTACGACGGTTGGGCGGCGTCTGGTGTCAGTGGCGGGTTCGGCGGCCTCGGGACGCGTCCCTCAATTGACGATCACGTCGCAGCCTCCCGAGATCGGCCCGGCCACCGTGACGAGCCAGTCGGGTGGGGGCTCGTCCGGGACGCTCGGATCGAACCGGACCGAGAGGTAGGGGGCCTCAGCGGGTGTGAAGCAAGGGTAGTCCGTGGGGCCGCCGGGCAACTCAGGGCGCTCTTCAGGAGGGATGGCGTAGATCCAGACCTCGTGCGGGGCGTAATCGGGCCGCCCGAACGCATAGGGGTAGACGTAGGCCGGCTCCCCGACGAGCGCTCGGACCTCCCCCCGCGTCATGCCGGGTTCGACCCGCTCCCATCGGCTCTGGCAGCCGAATGTGCCGCTGAGCAGGACGACGAGGAGAAGGGTCCAGGCGTGTGGCACCACGTAAAGGTGTGGCCGCAGAACAGAGGGCCGGTCGAATGCAGCGGCGATTTCTGCGGCGCGGTCAGTCAACCACCGACACGAGGACCGTGTTCGAGCCGGCCCCGCCGTACCC
>DASVSE010000439.1:0-2074 GCA_036388235.1 Rubricoccaceae bacterium
CTGCGACGAGCGTCTCGGGGCTTTTGACGGGGTGCCGGTGATACAAGGCAACTACGCGCGGCGCCCTCCCATGCAGAGGCATGTCGAGGCTGAAGTCGATTGGGTCGACGGCATTCGGAACCGTTCCGGACACCGGATACCCCGCAGCGGCAACCGTTTCAGCGAGCCAGGTCGAGACCGCAATCCGCGCCATCGGCGCCGCCCATGTCTCCCCTGCCGCCGCGTCGAGGACGCGCTCGTCTCCCTGAAGAAAGTAGATCTTCGCCCCGCAGCTTTCCGGAAGTGCAGCGACCCAGGACACGGTTTGATGACCTGTTGCAATAACGGCATCCCCAGGCACAGCGGCGTCCATGCGCGCCACCTCGCGCGTCTGGACCCCAGGGGCTTCGTAATAGGGAAGTCGACCGACTCGGTGCACACGGTCTCGCACCTGAACCGCGAACGCGCGGGCCTTGGCGACGGTCCCGCCCGTTCCTTCTCGGGGCGCGACGACGGTGACCGTGTGCCCCCGCCGCGCTAGCCCCGCCGCGTGGCGATACACGACGGCTGCCCCTCCCATCGGAACCCGGACCGGTGCTGGCAGAACGAAGGTGATGCGCACCGCTAGAGAACGACGAGCTCGGCCGAGAGCGGCGTGAGGTTGTCGGCCCCGTCTGCTCGCACAACCACGACATCCTCGGTCCGGATGCCAAACCGCCCGGGCAGGTACACACCGGGCTCAACCGTGACCGTTGCGCCGAGCGGGAGCACATGATCGGCTTGGCCCGAGAGGCGCGGCCACTCGTGGACCTCGCTCCCAACGCCGTGGCCGAGGCTGTGCGAGAACGCCTCGCCGAGGCCGGCAGCCTCAAGGACCACCCGTGCGGCCGCATCGGCAGAGGCGCCGGAGACGCCGGCACGGATCGCCGCGATGCCGGCTGTCTGCGCCTGTCCGACGGCCGCGTAGGCCCGCCGCGCCTCGTCGCCCGGCTCGCCGACGGCGATGGTCCGTGTAAGGTCCGAGCAGAACCCGCCGAGCACCCCGCCGACGTCGATCACGACGAGGTCTCCGGTCTCGATGGCTTTATCCGATGGTCGCGCATGCGGGAGCGCACCGCGTGCTCCGGACGCGACGATGGGCTCGAACGACATCGCCGAGCAGCCGGCCCGGAGGTGACGCACGACAAGCTCGGCGGCGATCTCGTGCTCCTGTACACCCGCGCGGATGAGCGGGAGCACGGACACAAGGATCTCGCATGTCAGTGCCTGCGCACGGCCGACGGCTGTGATCTCCGCCTCTGTTTTCGACGCGCGGGCCTCGGCGAGAAACGCCTCGACCGGGACGAATGTGGTCCCCGGGCACGCCTCATCGTAGCGGACGAGCGACGAAACGCTGAGGGTATCGCCTTGCACGACGGCCTGAAGCGACGCACCGAGCAGTCCGAGTGTGCCGACAGCCGCAGGCAACGCGCTCGGTGTAATGTGAACCTCGGCTCCGACCACCTCCTCAGCGGCCTGTGTCGTGTAGCGCCCGTCTGTGACGAGGTGCGCGGCCATCTCGGTCACGACGAGCACGCCGCTGGAACCTGTAAACCCGATGGTCCACGCGATGTCTGGCCCGTTCGTGACCAGCGTAGCGTCGCATGAGGCGGCTGCGGCGAGGGCACGAATCTGGTCGAGGCGGTTCGTCATGCGCATTCGATTTCGGGTTGCCCTCTACCCTTTCGTCGAGTAGTTCGGCGCCTCGGACGTGATCGTGACGTCGTGCGGGTGGCTCTCGCGGAGGCCGGCCGACGTGATGCGGACAAACTGTGCGCGCTCCTGCAAGTCGGCGACGGTCGGCGTGCCGCAATAGCCCATCGCCGCGCGCAGCCCGCCGACCATCTGGTACGCGATCTCGGCGAGCGCACCCTTGTACGGCACGCGGCCCTCGATGCCCTCGGGGACGAGCTTGCCCAGGTCGTCCTCGGCGTCCTGGAAGTAGCGGTCTTTGGAGCCCGCGGCCATCGCGCCGAGCGAGCCCATGCCGCGGTAATTCTTGTAGCGCCGGCCCTCGTACAGCACGGTCTCTCCGGGTGCCTCCTCGACGCCCGCG
>DASVSE010000440.1:0-2223 GCA_036388235.1 Rubricoccaceae bacterium
TGCAGCGGCGCTGCCGCGAGGCGCGCGTCGACTATGTGCCGCTCGACACGGCCGCGCCGTACGCCGACGCCCTCCGGGCCTACCTCGACAAGCGCCGGCGCTTGTTCTGACCAAGGCAAGGTTCATTCCCCTCGTACGGTACGGCCCGGTTTGCCCTGCTAAATACTTGCCACCCTGCTTCCTGCCGGGTTAACCTCTGCTCTCTCTCCTGCCACACCCGATGACCTTCGCTTTCCGTCCGGGCTGCCTCGCCCTTGCTCTTGCGTTCGCCGCCTCACCGGCCGTCGCCCAGACGCCGACCGTCGATGCCGACCCGGCGCTCGTTCAACGCTACCAGGCGACGATCACGCCGGCCGAGCTGGCCGGCCACCTCTACGTCTACGCCGACGACTTCATGGCGGGCCGCGACACCGGCGAGCCGGGCCAGCGCTTCGCCGCGCGCTACCTCGCCGGGCAGTACCAGACGATGGGCATCGCCGCCCGCGGTTCGGGCACGGCGGCGAGCCCGCACGCGCTCGACGGCTACCTCCAGCCGTTCTCGCTGGAGCGGAGCACGCTCCGCAGCCTGACCGTCACGGCCACGCGCGACGGCGCGCCGCTCTTTGCGGCCACGATTCGCCCCGACGACACGGCAGGTGCGGTCCTCGTCCCGGCCTACGGTCAGGTCGAGAGCGATGCGCCCGGACGCGTCGTCTTCGTCGGGACGGCCGACACCTTTGCCGGAGTCGACCTCGACGGCGCGTTCGCGATCGCCAGCCCCGGCACGGCGGCTGATCCCGCCGATCAGGCGGCGACGCAGGCGCGGCTCGCGGCCCTCGGCGCGGCCGGCGTCCGCGGCGTGATCCTCGGCGTCGCGCCGACGGCATCTGCGCTCGCCCCGCAGGCGGCCCGCGCCTTCCGCGGGGGGCGTCTTGCGCTACCCGAGGTCGCCGGTGCCGCGTCTGAAGACGGCGACCTGCCGCCGGTCTTCCTCACCGGCCAGGACATCGTCCAGCAGATGCTCAGCGGCACGCCGCTCACGTCGACCTCGACGCCCGCGCCGACGAACGTGATGCTTGCGATCTCATCGGACCGCCTGACGGAGACGGTCCAGACCGAGAACGTCGTCGCCATGGTGCCCGGGTCGGACCTCGCGGACGAGTTCGTGGTCATCAGCGCCCACCTCGACCATGTCGGCGTGAACGCGAACGCCGAGCCCGGCGCAGACGCCATTTTCAACGGCGCCGACGACGACGGCTCGGGCACGGTCGCCCTGCTGGAGATCGCCGAGGCGTTCGAGCAGGCCCGCCAGAACGGCCACGGCCCGCGCCGCTCGGTCCTCTTTCTCCACGTCACGGGCGAGGAAAAAGGCCTGCTCGGGTCGGAGTACTTCGCCGACCGCGAGCCGCTCGTCCCGCTCGCGAGCATCGCGGCCGACCTCAACATCGACATGATCGGCCGCCAGGACCCGACCTACGACGGCGCCGCCAGCCCGTACGTCTACATCCTCGGCGCCGAGCTCATCTCGTCCGACATCGACGCCGTCAACACGCGCGTCAACGCCGCGACGGGGCTGGGCATCGACCTGTCGAAGCGGTTCAACTCACCCGACGACCCGAACCAGTTTTTCCGCCGCTCGGACCACTGGAACTTCGGCAAGCACGGCATCCCGTTCATTTTCTACTTCACCGGCACGCACGAGGACTACCACGGCGTCGGCGACGAGGCGGCGAAGATCGACTACGACCGCCAGGCGCTCATCGCGCGTCTCGTCTTCGGGACGGCGTGGGAGATCGCGAACGCGACCGCGCGCCCGGCCGTCTCGGGGACCGGCTTCAACTGAGCCCGATCGACCCGTTTGTGGACCACGGCCGCCTCGACCTTGCCGTCGGGGCGGCCGTTTTGCGTGAGACCCAGTGCTGGCCGCTGGCGCATTCAAGCGAGCCGAAAATCGATCTCCGGGTGCTCGCTGATAATCTCGACGAGCGTGTCGAACAGAGTCGGACCCTCTCCGCGGCGGGCAGCCTCCAGCCGGTCGCTCAGGAGTGGCACGTTGTACGGGTGCCCGCGCTGGACTCGGGTGTCCAACCACGCGATCGTCTCCGGGTAGCCCAGACGCTCGCGCGAGAGGTGAGCGTTCTGCCAGACCAGCACGAAGCCGCCGGCGGGCGTCCCGAAGCCGCCGTGGAGCAGGTCATGGAGGGCGTCGAGGCTGCCTTCCCACGGGGTGGTCAGTCGGAGCGC
>DASVSE010000441.1:0-5517 GCA_036388235.1 Rubricoccaceae bacterium
AGCGTCAACATCCAGGAGCCGGCGACGATCTCGACGGCGTCGAGCCGCGGCCTGCCCGTCCAGTACGTTATCCAGGCCCCGACACTGGCCGCGCTCCAAGAGGTGCTTCCGCAGTTCGTGGACGCCGCGAACGCGACGGGACAGTTCGCCTTCGTCCGCGCCAACCTGGACTTTACCAACCCCGAGTTGCAGGTCGAGGTGGACCGTGACCGGGCGCAGAGCCTCGGCATCGACCCCGTCGACGTCGCGACGACGCTCCAGGTCGCGCTCTCGGAGCAGCGGCTGGGCTACTTCATCCGAGGCGGCCAGCAGTACGAGGTCATCGCGCAGCTCGAGTCCGACCGCCGGGCCGACCCGTCCGGCCTCCGTGGGCTGTACGTCAACAGCGCCGACGGGACGCCGATCCTGCTCGACAACCTCATCACGACACGCGAGAGCGCGGCCCCGCCGCAGCTCAACCGCTTCAACCGCTTCGAGTCGGCGACGGTCAACGCGCAGCCCGCGCCCGGCGTCTCGCTCGGCGCCGCGCTCGACGCGATGGACGGCGTGGCCGACGAGGTGCTGCCGGACGGCTTCACCCGGACGGTCACGGGCCAGAGCCGCGACTTCCGCGAGTCGTCGGGCTCGCTCTACGTCGTGTTCGGGCTCGCGCTGCTGCTGATCTACCTCGTCCTCGCGGCCCAGTTCGAGAGCTTCCGCGACCCGTTCATCATCCTGCTCACCGTCCCGCTCGCGCTCGTCGGCGCGCTCGGCTTCCTGTGGTTCTTCGGCGCGACGATGAACGTGTTCAGCCAGATCGGCATCGTGATGCTCGTCGGGCTCGTGACCAAAAACGGGATCCTGATCGTCGAGTTTGCGCGGCAGCGGCAGGAAGCCGGCGCCTCTGTGATGGAGGCAGCACGCGAAGGCGCCGCGGCCCGCTTCCGCCCGATCCTCATGACGTCGCTCGCGACCATCCTCGGCGTGGTCCCGATCGCGCTCGCGCTCGGGGCGGGTGCCGAGAGCCGCGTCCCGATGGGACTCGCCGTCATCGGCGGGCTGTCGGTCGGGACGCTGCTGACGCTCTTCGTCATTCCAGCCGTGTACACGTACCTCGCCGGCGCGCACACGCCCATTGAGGGCGACGCCGGGCACGGGGGCGACGGGGCGACCGCGCAGGTTTCGGCGGTCGGCCCGACCGAGACGGAGCAGCCGGGCGGCGACGGCGCCTCGGGCGTTCTCCAGACCGATGCGGGGAGGGCGAATGCTTAGTCGGACGCTCTTCCGCGCCGCCCTCGGGCTCGTGCTGGTCTCCCCCGCGGCGGCGCAGTCGGTCCGGCCGGACTCGCTCCCGCCGCTTCCGCGGACGATCCGCCTTTACGGCGAGAACCTGCCGACAGGCGCCGACCTGCCCGCGCTCGACGCGCCGGGGGCGGTCCCGCTGACGCTCGCCGAGGCGATTGCGCTCGCGCTCGCCCGCAACCCCGGGCAACGCGTCTCGACGCTCGAAGCCATCCGCGCGCAGACGGACGTCACGCGCGGGAATGCCGGCTATGGCGTTGGGCTCGACGCGACGGGGTCGGCCGGGGGCCAGCGCACGGATACGTTCGGCGGGGGTGGGACCGGCGGCGGTAGCGACAGCACCGGAACGGGCGGCGGGGGCGGCGGAACGGGAGGCAGTCGCGCGTCGACGACCGCCTCGGCCGGCCTCACGCTGTCGACGGTCCTGATCGACGGCGGCGGGCGCGCGGCCGCACTCCGGCGCCTCCGCCTTCAGGCGCTGCAGGCCGCCTTCACGACCGACGCCGACGCCGAGGCGCTCGTCCTGGCGACAGCCGCGGCCTACCTCGACGTCGCCCGGCAGGCCGGGCTCGTCGACGCCCTCGCCGAGGCTGTCGACGTGAGCACGGACCGGCTGCGGATCTCGGCGGCCGAGGTGCGCATCGGGACGGCGGCCGAGGTCGATGCGGCGATCGCCCTCACCGACCTCAACGCGGACCGCTCCGCCCTGCTGCGCGGGCGCATCGCGCTCGCCGCCGCCCGGGCGACGCTCGGCGGCCTGCTCGCGCTTGCGGATCCCGACGCTGTGACGGCCGCAGACCCGCTCGTGCTCGACCCCATCCCGGACCTCGCAGGTCTCGAAGCCGAGGCCACACGGGGCAACCGGCGTGTGCGCCAATCGCTCGTGGCGCAGGACGTCGCCGAGGCGATAACAGACGAGGTGCGGGCGCGCTACCGGCCTCAGGTCGGTGTGTCGGCCGGGGCGAGCCTTGCCGCCACCGACACGGGCTTTCTGCCGCCCAGCTTCGACCCGGCCATCGGGCCGGCGGTCCGGTACGGGTTCACGTTCTCGGTCCCGATCCTCGACCGCGGCGAGCGCCGCCGCGAACTCGACGTCGCCGCGATCCGCGTGCTCCAGGCCGAGGCCGCGACGGCCGACGCCGAGGCCGGCGTCCGGTCCGATGCGGCGCGGCTGGCTGCGTCGGCGCGGGGCTTCCGGGCGCTCGCCGCCCTCGAAACGCAGAACGAGCGCGTCGCGCGGCAGAACGTGCGCGTCGCGCTCGCCCAACTGCAGCTCGGGCTCATCACGCCGATCGACCTGCGCCTCGTCCAGCTCTCGCTCGTCGACGTGCGGACGCGCCTCGTGGAGGCGGTCTTCCAGACGCGTAGCGCCGAGGCGAGCCTGCGCGCGCTCGCGGGCATCCTCTTGCCGCCGGAAGCCGCGCTCGCCGAGACGCCGCTCACGGAGACGGCAGTCGTCGACTAGAGCCCGCAGAGCAGGCGGGCGACGTGGCCGCGGGAGCGCTCGGCGAGCGCCTCGGAGGTTTCGTCCGGCTGGGGCGTGAGTGGCGCTCCGATGCCGACGCGGAGGCGGCCCGGCCGCGCCGTCCGGTCGCGCTCATTGGAGAGCCGGTGCGACCCGCCGATGGCGACGGGCACGACGGGGACGCCGGCCCGGAGGGCGAGGCGGAACGCGCCCGGGAAGAAGGGTCCCGGCGGACCGTCGTAGCGCCGCGTCCCTTCGGGGAAGAACACGACGGACTCGCCGAGGGCGAGCCGCGCCTCGGCCTCGTCGAGTGCCGCCTCGCCGCCGCCCGGGGTCGAGCGGTCCAGAAAGACGCAGACCGATGCGCTCAAGACGGGCCCGATGAGCGGCACGCGGGCCAGGCCGGCGCGGGCGACGAACAGGATCGGCTCGCGGATCGCGAGGACGAGGACGGGGATGTCCGCCATCGCCTGGTGGTTGGCGACGTACACGACCGGCCCAGCGTGCGTCTCTGCCCCGGGCTCCACGACGGTCTCGACGCGGATGCCGGCGAGCCCGAGGGCGGCCCACGACCACGGCCGGGCCCAGCGCTGTAGCGTCCGGGCGGACCGGTTGAGTCGCAGGTCCACCATCCCCGGGACCCACAGCACGAGCAGCACAAGCGCGTTGGCGAGGAGCACCCACGCGAACCAGAGGCGGGCGGCGAGCGGAGGGGCCGGAGCGGGGGGCGAGACGGCAGTCGGAGTCATGGCGCCAAAAGTAGCCCGGCGCGGGCGTGCCCGATTTGGCGACGCCTTCGCGGTCTCGCCGGCCGCGTTCGGGGATGTTGACCCCTTCTCCCCTATCCCCGACTCACATGGAGCGCACGCTCGCCATCATCAAGCCCGACGCCGTCGCGGCTGGCCACGCCGGCAAGATCCTGGACCGCATCCTCGCCGAGGGCTTTGCCGTCCGCGCGATGAAGCTGGTCCAGCTCACGCAGACGGAGGCCGAGGGCTTCTACGCCGTCCACGCCGAGCGGCCGTTCTTCGGCGAGCTGACCGAGTTCATGGCGTCGGGCCCGTGCGTGCCGCTCGTGCTGGAGCGCGAGGACGCCGTCGCGCACTGGCGGACGACGATCGGGGCTACGAACCCGGCGCAGGCCGACGCGGGCACGATCCGGCAGCTCTTTGCGACGTCGGTCGGCGAGAATGCCGTCCACGGGTCGGACTCCGCCGAGAACGGCGTGAAGGAGGGCCGCTACTTCTTCTCCGAAGCCGAGATCGTCTCCAACGGAGCAACCGTCATCGACGCCTGACGCTCGGCGCCTGACGCTCAGACGTCTGTACGCCCGTTCGATCCAGGCAGAGGCGCCCTCTCCGGTTCCCCGTTCGCGGGCCATCCGGAAGAGGGCGCCGTCATGTTCGGCCAGCATCTGGCCAGCACCCCCTGTCGCGGCTCTATGACCGAGGTCCAGCGACGGGCACGAGCAGCTCCCACTCGCGTCTCGCGGATTCCGGTGCTTCTCACGCCTCGCCCGAACGGTTTCGCGCTGCCGGCGCCCGGCGTTGGATCGGAACCTCATGACGCCAGGCTCTCGATCGGCGGCCGATAGTCGCGGCTATCCAACAAATGGCCGGGCGGTTTCTGCCGCCGACCGCTTAAGTCTGAACCTTCCCTGACGATCCCAGAGCACGTGGGACTCCGACGAGACGACCATGCACCGCTTACGCCAACTCCGGCGAGCAGTGGGCCGGATGCCCCTCGTGGGGCTCACGATCTCATCCCAGTCTCTGCATATGACTCTGTCTCTTACGCCCACCATCATGGCCACGACGCCCTGGAAGTCGAGCCTGCTGGGCCTTGCGGCTGCCGTCGCTTTCGTTCTGCCGGCTACGGCGTCTGCCCAGATCGGGCCGGCACGCGTGGACCTCGGGACGGCGGAGCACTACGCCGTCCTCGCCAATACGGGGATCTCGTCGGTGCCGCCTTCGGTGGTCACCGGGGACATCGCGGTCAGCCCGATCGCGACGACGGCCATCACCGGGTTCAGCCTGACCGACAACACGGGGTACGCGACCTCTCCCCAGGTAACTGGGCGCGTC
This sequence comes from Rubricoccaceae bacterium, assembly GCA_036388235.1. Classification (GTDB taxonomy): domain Bacteria; phylum Bacteroidota; class Rhodothermia; order Rhodothermales; family Rubricoccaceae; genus DASVSE01. The sequence goes on from DASVSE010000441.1 coordinate 4,831, forward strand.
TACGCGGCCGACATGGAGGACCCCACGCCCTCAAACCTCACGACGGCCGTCGGCGACATGGAGGCGGCCTTTACTGACGCGGCCGGGCGGCCGGACCCGAACTTCAGCGAGCTGTACGACGGAAACCTGGGCGGCCGGACGCTCGCCCCGGGCCTCTACAAGTGGTCGGGGACGGTCTCCGCGCCGACGAGCTTCCAGATTGCCGGTGGCCCGAACGACGTCTGGATCTTCCAGATCGCGGGCGACCTCACGCTCAGCTCGGATGCGCGCGCGACGCTCCTCGGGGGCGCTCAGTCCAAGAACATCTTCTGGCAGGTGTCCGGTGGCGTCGTCGCCGGGACGGGCTCGCACCTCGAAGGCGTGGTCCTCTCGATGACGGCCATCGCGATGCAGACGGGGGCGTCGCTGAACGGCCGGGCGCTGTCCCAGACGGCCGTGACCCTGGACCAGAACACCGTCACCGAGCCCGCCTTCAGCACGGCTGCAGGCGATGGCGGCGGACTCGCGGGAGGGGTGACGCTCACCGGCAACTCCCCGAACCCGTTCGGCGCGACGACCCGGATCGGGTTCACGCTCCCGACGGCGTCGCCGGTGTTCCTGGCCGTGTACGACCTGCTGGGTCGCGAGGTGGCCGTGTTGGCGTCTGATTCGCGGGCGGCCGGAGCGCACGAGGTGACCTGGAACGCC
>DASVSE010000442.1:0-4112 GCA_036388235.1 Rubricoccaceae bacterium
GGACGGCGTGCCACAGCGCCGCGTCAGCAGCGAGGTGCGGCGCTTCGGCAAGGACGTCGGCGACGTCCGTCGGCGTCTCGGCGAGAGCGAGTCGGGCAGTCGGGTCGGTCATCGGATCGGGAGAGCGAGCAGCAGGACGGCGGCGCCGGCCAGCGACGTGCGGAGCTTGTCGAAGGCCCGCTTGACCTGCATCTTGACGGCGGCCTCGGACGTGCCGAGGGTTTCGGCGATGTCGAGGTAGGGGTAGCCGAGTTCGCGCAGTTCGAGAATGCGGCGGGCGTGGTCTGAAAGGCCGGCAAGCGCCGCGCGGAGGTCCATCTGAAGTGCCACGTCGTCGGGGTCGACGCTTCCCGGAGCGGGCAGGTCGGGGTCGTAGAGCGTCTCTCGCGTCGAGTAGCGGCCGCGGTAGTGGTCGTGCAGCTCGAAGAGGGCCGCCTTCATCGCGAGCGCTTTCACCCGGTCGGCGTCCTGCAACACGTCGAGCCCGCGGTGGACGCGCAACAGGGCGTTCTGCGTGAGGTCGTCGACCTCGGGAACGCGGCCGATCCGGCTGGTGAAGAACGACCGCATCAGGGGGAGGCAGGCGGCAAGAAGGGCGTCGCGGGCGGCGGCGTCGCCGGCCTGGGCGCGGCGAACGGACTCCGGGCTAAACGGGTGCATGTGGGGGCGGGCCTGGGGCCATCGAGAGAGCCGCCGACCGAGCGTGACAGGTCACACGGGTGCGGATCTCAATCTGCGCCCGGCCGGCGTCGAACGCAAGCTGTGCCAGACGTGAGTCCGCAGCCTCGTTTTGATCCTCCAGCGCATGACGGGGCCACACACCTGCACATCGCAGAAAACCGTCCCGCAGTTGGATCGCGGACTATTGCCCGGCGGCGGCAACCGTGCCGCCGGCGGCGCGGAGGCCGGCATAGGCCCGGTCGTACTCGGCCTGCGCCTCGGCCAGCGTCGGGCTCTGCGGAAAGAGCGACGTGAGCTGGTCGTAGATCCGCAGCGCCTCGCGGTAGCGCACCTCCTGGCGCGCCGGGACGCTGTTGTCGGCGAAGCGGACCTGAGCGCGGAGCGCGCCGAAGAGGGCGTCGTCGGCGTAGGGGCTGCCGGGATAGGTGGCCAGCAGCGTCTGGTACGACAGCACGGCCGCCTCGTAGAGTTCGCGGCGCTCGTAGAGCCGGCCCTCCTCGTACTGCTTGCGGGCGAGCTTCTCGCGCAGCTCGCCGAGCAGCGTCTGAACCTCGGCGGCGTGCGTGCCCGTCGGGTACTGGGCGAGAAAGCCGTCGATGTACTGGATGGCCGTCCCCGTGTCGGTCTGGTCGAGCTCGTAGCTCGGGCTGAGCGCGGCGTAGGCGAGGATGCGCTCGTAGGCGGCGTCCTCGGCGCGCGGGTCGGTCCGGTAGAGGTCGATAAAGCGCGTGAACTCGGCCCCGGCGAGGAGGTACTGCTTCGAGCCGGCATAGGAGCGGGCGAGACCGAGCTGCGCGTCGTCGGCGAGTTCGCCTGTGCGTCCGAAGTCCAGCGTCGTCCGGTACAGCTCGACCGCCGTATCGAAGCGGCGGCGCTCGTACTGCTCTTGCGCGCGGGCGTATGCCTCCTCGGCCGAGTTCGCGGTCACCGCCCCGCCGGCACTGCATCCGGCAGCGGCCACGCAGATGAGGGCGAGGGCGGCACGACGAACCCCAGCGGAAACGGGGTAGCCAACGGCAGGACGAAACGGCATCAGGGCGCAGGAAAGCGGTCGGGGCGTCCGGGCCAACGAGAGCGGCACGGGCTTATTGCCGCCGATGGTAGCTCCGCCACGGCGCCCGGCGGCCTCGGCAGGCCGCTCTCACGGCGTCTTCGCCACGCGGCGGACTACTCGATCAGGACGGCGTCGCCGTCGCGGTAGCCGAGGATGAAGAGCGACTCGTTGACCTGCTGCCCGTTGAACCCGAAACGGTGCGCGATGCCCTGGAACGTCGGCGCGGCGCGGAGCCGGTCGGCGAGCGTGCCCTCGGCTCCGGCCTGCTCGAGGTTGGCGAGCAGCATCCGCGTCACGTCGTAGCCGATGAGCGCGAGGCGGTCCGGGCCGATGCCCGACAGCTCGCGGTAGCGGCGCCCGAAGGCGTCGGAGGCGCCTGGGGCGACGAAAAAGTCCTGTCCGAAGACGGCGTTGAGGCGGCTCGCGCGCTCGCGGCTCGTCGTGAGGCCCTCCCACTCCGTGTTGCCGACCGGGCGAGGCGCGCCACGGACGGCTTCCAGGGCGCGGACCGCCTCGGCGATGCGCTCCGGCGCGTCGGCCCCGGTGACGGGCAGGTAGACGGCCTGCACGGCAGCAAGCGTGCTCGCCCCGACGCGGCGGTCCAGGTCCGGCCAGTCCTCGGCCGAGTCGAGCTGGCGGTCGAAGCCGACCGTCGCGCCGAGGCGCCGGGCTTCGGTGGCGAAGGCGGTCCCGTCAGTCTCGCCCGGCGTGCCGTCCTGCGTGACGACGCCCACGCGGCGCAGGCCGAGGCGCTGGACGGTGTAGCGCGCCATGACGCGGCCGCGCGCCGCGAACGTCGGGTTGGCCTGGAACGCGAAGCGCCGGCCCTCGCTCACGGCGTCATCGGTTGCGAGCGGGGCGACGAGCACGACGCCGGCCTCCTCGGCCCGCGCCGCGGCCGGTTGGGCCTCGTCCGAGAAGAGCGGCCCGACGACCGCATCGGCCCCGGCCTCGACGGCGTCGCCGACGGCGTCGCTCGCGGCCGGCCCATTTCCGCCCGAGTCGCGGAAGACGAGGCGCACCTGACGCCGCGGCCCGCCCTCGGCGCTGCCCGCCGCGCCGGCCTCAACCGCCCGGTTGTGCTCGTCCACGGCGATGCGGACGCCGTTGAAGAGCGCCTGCCCGAGGTAGCCGTTCGGGCCCGAGACGGGTAGCACGACGCCGAGGTCGAACGGACGGCCCTGCCCGTTCGGCCCGCCAGCCGTCGCGAGCGCGAGCACGCGGCGCGCCTCGGGCGTGTAGCGGCTCTCGGGGTACGTCGCGATGAGCGTCGTCAGCGACGACACGGCGGCGTCGAAGTCGGCGTCGGCGTAGGCCGCCTTGCCGGCCATCAAGAGAGCGGCCGTCGTTGTGGTCGAGAAGCCCGACTCGGCTGCGGCGCGGCGAAAGAGGCGGTACGCCTCGGGGTACGCGCCCTCGCGGTAACTCGCGACGCCGCTCTCGAAGGAGGCCGAGGCCGCCGCGTTGGACGTCGCCGTGGCAGGCTGCGCGGCGGCCGGCGCGGCCAGGAGCGGAACCGCGAGCAGAGCAGCCGCGAGACAGAGAAGGTGGGCGGGCGTGGGCATCGCAGGGCAGGAAGACGAGGGACCGCCAAAATAGGAGCACGGCGACGGCCGCGCCGACGCCTCACGCCGCTCCGTCTGGCGACGGGACGAGCACGTGCAGCGCCTCGGGCCACGCTTCGATGTCGAGCGCGACCGCATCGGTCGCCGTCGCCTCGCCGTCCGAGTGGATGCCGAGCGTCCCGGACGTCGCGCGGATCGCGACGCGGACGGCGCGGTGCATCTCGACCTCGGGAAAGCGCACGTGGCCGCCCGTGAACGCGGTCGGGAGGACGCGGAGGACGCGCCGCGGGCGAACGTGGCGCACGACGCACACGTCGAGCAGGCCATCGTCGAGGCGCGCGTCGGGGGTGAGCCGGAAGCCGCCGCCGACGGCCTGCCCGTTGCCGACCTCGCACAGGAAGAGCGGGCCGGCGTACACGACGCGCCCGCCCGCGCCGACAGCCAGACCGTCGGGCGCGACTGCATCGTCGACCGAGACCTCGACCTCGACGCCAGGCCGCCGCCACGCCCACAGCTCTTGCACGACGGCCGCGAGGTACGCCGTCCGCCCGCCGAGCGCCTTGAAGCCCGCCGCGCGCTGCGCCGCGGCCGCGTCGAAGCCCGCCCCGAGCGCGTTCACGACGACGCAGTGCTGCGCCTCGCCGCGGCCATCCGTCCACCGGACCGCCCCGACGTCGAGGGGCTGCGAGACGGCGGTCGCGACCGCCCGGACGCCGGCCGCGATTCCGCCCGGCATTCCGATTGCGCGCGCAAAGTCGTTGCCCGTCCCGAGCGGCAGGATGCCAAAGCGCGTCGCCGTCCCAGCGAGCGCG
>DASVSE010000443.1:0-2928 GCA_036388235.1 Rubricoccaceae bacterium
ACGGCGTGGCGCCGCAGCGCCTCGTGGTCTGAGGCGTCGACAAAGCGCCGCAGCCCTGGGACGGGCATTCCGGCCGCTAGGCCGAGCGCGCGCCGGGCGGCCGTGTTGAGCTCGGCATTACGGCCCGACGGGTCGTGGACGATCACGGCGTCGCTCGCGCGCTCGACGAGCACGCGGTAGCGGTCCTCGGACCGGGCGAGCTCGGCCACGCGCCACGCGACCTGCTGGCGCATCGTCGCGCCCCAGAGCACGGCCAGCCCGAACAGGCCGAGCAGGGCGAGCGCGCCCATCCGGTAGAGGTCCGCCGGGAAGTCCACGCGCTGGATGTCGGCGCCGCTCCGCGGGTAGATCTGGTAGGCGTCACGGAAAGGCGCGGCGCGGTCATACTGGCCAGCAATGCCCGTCACGCGCAGGCGGTCGCCGGGGGCGTACGCGTTCAGCGGGAGCGTGTCCGGGCGGTTGCTGTAGGCAAAGGCGACCAGAAGGGAGCCGTCCGCGAGCGTGAGCAGGAGCGCCGTCCCAGCCGTGACCGGGTTGATGCTCGCGACGACGACCTCGGCCGTCGTGAGGCGGCCCTCGACGGCCTCAGGCCGGTTGGACGGGTACGCTGCCGGCGGGGGGATCCGGCGGCGCCCCGCGATCACGCGCACCCGTGCGCGGTCTAGGACCGCGACGCCCTCGCGGTGGACGAGTAGCCCGGTCGCGACGACGCTGTCGCCGGCGACGACGGGCGGGCCCGAAGGGCGGTCGATGCGGATGCCGCCCTGGGCATCCTGCAAGAAGAAGGCGAACGGCCCGCCCAAGCGCCCTGTCGAGACGAGCGCCCGCCCGGAGACCGTGATCGTCTGGCCGACGCCGTCTGAGACGCCGTCGCTGTTGGCGTCGGCGCGCGGGCCGGTGAGGGCGAGGGCGAGGGCGAGAAACGCGAGCATCGGGGCAGCCGGAGTCAGGAGAAAACCGTTGCCGTGCGGCCCGTGGCCGAGGCCGCGGGCGGTGCCTCGGACGTGGCAGGTGCGGGCGCTGTCCGCGGGAGCGCGACTTCAAAGAGCGACCCCTCGCCCTGACGGCTCCAGACGCGGATCTCGCCTCCCATCCGGCCGGCGAGGCGGCGCGCGAGCGTCAGCCCGAGGCCGGTCCCCTCGAAGCTCCGGTCGTGGCCGTCGGACTCCTGCCGGAACGGCTCGAAGGCCTCGGCGAGGAACGCCTCGGACATGCCGACGCCGGTGTCCTGGACGCGGACGGCGAAGTAGTCGGGCGCGGTGTGGACCGAGACCCGGATCTCGCCGCGCTCGGTGAACTTGACGGCATTGTCGACCAGGATGGCCGCGATGCGCCGCAGCACGTCGGGCTCGTGGACGACGGGGAGCGTTTCGGCATCGGCGCCGAAGCGGAGGGCGAGCCCGCGGGCGGCCGCGACATCGGCGTGCTCGGCAACGGCCGCGCGAACGGCCGCGACGGCGTCGAGCGGCTCGGGGAGGGACTGGTCGCCGTCGGTGCCGGGCGCCGCGAGCCGGTCCAGCCGGGCCAGGTCCAGCACGTCCGTGAGCGTCCGCAGGAGGCGCCCGCCGCTGGCGCGGATCGTCTCGGCGTACTCCAGCAGGTCCTCGGGCGACTCCTCGCACAGAATGTCCGCATAGCCGAGAATGGCCGTCAGCGGCGTCCGGAGCTCGTGGCTGAGGTTGGTGAAGATGGTGCTCTTGAAGCGGTCGGCCGCTTCGGCCGCCGTCCGGGCGCGCTCGGCCTCTCCGCGCGCGGCCTCGGCGGTCTGCATCGCCTCGACGAGGCCGTTTTCGTAGAGCCGGCGGTCGTGGACGTCGCGGGCAACGGCGACGTGGGCCGTCCCGTCGGACGTGTCGAGGCGGCGCGTGGAGACCTCGTACGGCACGATGCGGCCGTCGGCGCAGCGGAGGTCCAGCACGGCCGTCGCGCCACCCAGGCGGGCGGCCTCGGCCAGGTGCCGCTCGACGGCGGCGGGGGCGTCGGCGACGGCGGCCAGGAGGAGCGGGCCGGCTGGCAGGCGCCCGTCGGGATCGACGCCGAAGGCACGCTGCGTGGCGAGGTTCGCCGATGTCACGGCCCCGCCGTGCGGGATGTCGAGGACGAAGACAAGGTCGGCGGCGGCGTTGAACAGGTGCACGTAGCGCGCCTCGGAGGCACGGAGGGCCGTCGTCCGCTTGCGGACCTCGCGCCGCAGCAGGGCCGCCCACAGCAGGGCGACGAATAGGAACGTCGCGACGACGCCCGCGGCCATGCGGACGATCCGCGGCGAGATGCCGGCCCGCGCGACGTCGCCGTCGGCGAGCGGGTACACGACGTAGTCCGAGTTGTAGGGCGCGGCGCGGTCGTGCTGCGCGGCGATGCCGCGCACGCGCACATAGTCGCCAGACGAGATGCCGTCAAAGTGGACCTGCGTCGCGCGCATCCGGTACGTAAACACCTGCACGACCTGCGTGCCGGCCATCAGAAACAGCGAGCGTCCGGCGGCGACGCTGTCGACCTGGATCACCGTCCCGGTGAGTTCGACGAGTTCGCCCTCGTGGCCTTCGAGGTCGGGCCCAGAGCGGCCGCCGGGCAGCTCGGTATCGCGGAGCGCGAGCAGGTCGGGCCGCCGGGGCGCCCCCGAGATCACGCGCAGGCTCGGTCCGGCGATCTCGGACATCCCAAAGCGGAACCCGACCGTCCCGGAGACGAGCACGCTGTCGCCGGCGAGGACCGGGACCGAGCGTGGCGGGAGGAGCAGCCGCAGCCCGCCCGTGCCGTCCTGGATGTAGATCTCCGAGACGTCGGCGCGGATGAGGCCGGTGCCGGCCGTGACGCGTCCGGCGACGAGCACCTTGTCGCCGACCCGGTCCGGCACGAAATCGCGGTTGGCGTCCGTGCGCAACTCGCTGATGGCGCTCAGCGGGAGCGTCCAGTCGGCCGTCTCGG
>DASVSE010000444.1:0-2737 GCA_036388235.1 Rubricoccaceae bacterium
GGTCCAAATCGCGCCCATCGCGGGGCGGGTGTAACGGTCGATCATCGCAGCGGCGGAGCGTGAGAGGGCAGGGTAGCGGGAATCTCGCGCCCGAATCCCGAACCCTGCGCCAAGACCGCGTGGCCTTACTCGCCGGGCGGCAGCGGCGGCGGTGGGGGCGGAGGAGCCGGCGGCATCGGCGGAGCCGGGGGCAGCGGAGGATCCGGAGGGGCGGGTGGGGCCGGGGGCGACGCCGGGGGCAGCGGGCCGCCGAGGCGCACGCGAACGCGCCCCGGGCCCGACGCGATGCGAACCGTGAACGCGTCGGGCCCGGCGCCCGGCGTCGCGAAGCGGCCCTGCCCGAGCGTGACGAGCCCCGCGGGCATCTCGACCGCAGACAGACGCCCGCCCGGGGCCTCGACGACGACCGGCACGCCTTCGGGCAGCATCACGTCCAGTTCGCCTACGCCGACGCGCAGCGTCGCTTCGGCGCCGGGTTCGGGCGGGGCGCCGCGGAAGTCGAGCGCGAACCGCCCGACGCCGCCCTCGAAGCGCAGCCGCCGCGCACGGAGGTGCCCGAGGCCTTCGGCCGTGAACTCGGACACGCCGGCCTTGATGTCGACCTCGGCAGCGACGTCGGGGTTGGGGGCCCGCAGGCGCAGGGACGTCCGGGCGACGCCGCAGACCATCATCAGGCGCCGCAGCGGGACGCCCGTCAGGTCGAGGTCCGCCTCGGCCGCGCCCATCCGGACCGAGAGGTCGAGCGGCGTCTGGTGCGAGAACAGCAGCCGCCACGCGAGGGCGCGCGTGCGGTCGAGGTCGCCCGGCGAGGCCCCCTCGCCGTCGAGCCGCAGGCGGATGCGCGCCTGCGGGCCGCTCTCGGTCGGGACCGTTTCGGTCCGGAGGTCCGCCCGGAGGCCGTCGATGGGAAGGACGACTTCGGCCTGGAACAGCGCGCCCGGCTCGGCCTCGCCGACGGTGACGACTCCGAGCCCAAGGTCGAGGTCGGCGCGGACCGACGCCTCGCCGCGGTCGGGCACCTCGACCAAGTCGCGACGGGATTCGGTGACGGCACCGGGCGCCTCAGCGCTATCGTCCGACGACGCACACCCGGCGAGGACGAGCGTAACGGTGAGCAGGGCGGCGAGGCGGGACATCGGTCGGGATCTGGACGTGCAGGCTACGCCGGCCGGCGCGTCGCGGTTACGGGCCGGACGGGCGGCTCCCGTCTCGCTACTCCAGATCCCCGTGGCGGTCTTTGAGCGCCCGGTTGAGGAGCGCGCGCGCGCGGAAGATGTGCGCCTTGACCGTCCCGAGCGGCAGGTCGAGCGCCTCGGCGATCTCCTCGTAGCTCATCTCGTCGCGGTGGCGCATCACGATGACGCGGTGGTACTTCTCCGGAAGTGCCTCAACGGCCTCGTGCAGGATGGCCCCGCGCTGGCTCTCGACGATGGCGCGGTCCGGGCGGTACGTCGAGTCCGGGATCTCCATTTGCACCTCGCCGTCGCCGGTCTGGACCGGCTTGTCGATCGAGACCGTCCGCAGGCGCCGCCGGCGGATGTGGTCGATGGCGTGGTTGGTCGCGATGCGGTAGAGCCACGTCGAGAAGGCGTACTCGGGCGAGTAGCGGTCGAGCGCCCCGAAGGCCTTCACGAGCGCCTCCTGGACGAGGTCCTCGACGTCGGCCTCGACGCGCATCATCTGGCCGATGTGACGCGTCAGCGGCCCCTGGTACTTGGTCATCAGGCGCGCGTATGCCCCCTGATCCGGCGGGCGGCCGTTCTCGCCGAGCGCGCGGCGGACGAGCGCGCGGTCCTCCTCGCTGGACGCCGAGGGCGGGGCCGGAGAAGGGGCGGACGACATGGCGGCGGGCGCGGGCGGAACGCCGGCAAGCTACCTCGTCCCGACGCCGCTCGGCCGGTCGAGGCGCCGAATCGCCCGCGTGCCCGTCTCAGGTAGTACGTGTGCATCAGGCGCGACCGCTGCCGGTCGGATACGTTACTCGGCCTCAGTGGTCCTCTGATGCGTACGCTCGCCCTCGCCGCTCTCGCCAGTGCGCTCGCCTCCACGGCGCTCGCTCAATCCGGCAGCCCGGCCGAGCGCCCGTTTGCGCCGGCCTTCTCGATCACGGTCCCGCTCGGACCCGGCCGACCGGCGCGCGCGGCCCTGTCGCGGCGCGCGGTTCTGGAGATGGGTGCGGTCGCGCTGACGGGCGCCGGCCACCTTGTCGCCTCGTCGCGGGGGCTCTCGGGCGCGTACATCCCGGTCGTCATGCTCGGGTGGGGCGGGTACATCGGCACGCGCGCCGTGCGCGATCCCCGAACGCTCCGCGAGTTGGGCCTGACGCGAGACGGTCTCGGGCCGGCCTTCCGCGACGCGACGCTCGTTGCGGCCGTCTCGCTCGCCGGGATGGCGGCCGTCGGGGCGGCGCAGGGGTCGCTGCGCGCCGACGCCTCGCTGCTGCCGCTGCTCGTGCTGTACCCGGCGTGGGGCCTGACGCAGCAGACGCTCGTGCAGGGCATGCTCACGCGCCACCTCGACGCGGCGGGCCTGCCCGCGCTCGCCGTCGTGCCGCTGTCGGCCGTCGCCTTCGGCTCGGTCCACGTCCCGAACGTGCCGCTCGCCGCGGCGACGACCGCCCTTGGCGGGGCGTTCTCGGTCGTCTACCTGCGCCACGGCAACGTGCTCCCGCTCGGCCTCTACCACGGCGTGCTCGGGGCGGCGTTTTACGTGTGGGTGCTGGACCTCGACCCGTGGC
>DASVSE010000445.1:0-5028 GCA_036388235.1 Rubricoccaceae bacterium
CAAGACGCTGCTCGGGCTCCGCGCGGACTACCGCGTCGCCGAGAACACGACCTTCGGCGCGACCCTGATGCGCCTCTCCGAGCGGCCGCTCGTCGACAAGTTCAACATCGGGACCGAGGCCATCGACAACACGATCCTCGGCTTCGACGCGCGCTACATCGCCGAGCCGCGCTGGATCACGCGCGCGCTCGACATTCTGCCGCTGCTCCAGACGCGCGCGCCGAGCCGCGTCGAGCTCCGCGGCGAGTTTGCGCGCCTCAACCCCGGCCACCCGCAGACGATCGCCTTCGACCAGACCGTCCGCCGGCTGGGCGAGGAGAGCGACATCGAGCTGCCCGAGGACGAGTTGCGCGGCCTCTCCTACGTCGACGACTTCGAGGGCTCCGAGAACGCCTACAGCCAGCTCGGCGACGCCGGCGGCTGGCGCATCGCCGCGCCGCCCGATTCGTCCGGCCCCGCCGGATCCGTCGCGCCGGGCTCCGAGGTCGGGTCCGTCGAGCAGATCGGCGACCCGCAGTACCGCCACAACTGGCGTGGCCTCTTCGCGTGGTACGCCATCAACGAGGCCGGCTACACCCAGTTCAACCGCGCCGGCCTGCTCACGCGCGCGACGCAGCCGCTCGCCCCCCGCGACCTCTTCCCGGACCGGTACCGAAACGTCACCGGCACGAACGGCGAGGCGACGCGCCCGCTCGGCCTGCTCGACCTCTACTTCGACCCGATGCGCCGCGGGCCGTACAACTACAACGAAGACCTCGCGGGCGTCTTCGCGGGCAACCCGCGCGACGTGTGGGGCGGCATGATCCGCTCCATCCCGGGCAACTACTCGGACTTCGCAGGCCAGAACAACGTCGAGTTTATCGAGATGATCGTCGCCGCCGTCGGCGGTCGCGATGGCAGCGAGGAGATCGCCTCGACGGCCCGCCTCTACCTGGACCTCGGGCAACTCAACGAGGACGTCGTGCCGGACCGCTACAACTCGGCCGAGGACGGCCTCCGCGACGCGGCCGAGGTCGTCGAGGGCGACCTGACGCCGTTCGGGCGCCGCTTCGGGAGCGCGCAGAGCGGCAGCCTCGACGTGTTCGAGTCCGGCCGGACCGAGGACCTCGGCCTCGACGGCCTGCCGTCGCAGGCCGGCGACGTCGTCGAGGGCGGCACGCCGTATCCGGCCGCGCTCGCCGAGACCAACTTCTTCAGCTTCTTTCTCGCCTCGAACCTGCCCGCGGCCGAGCTCGCCCGCGCCAACCGCGACCCCTCGGCCGACGACTACCACCACTTTCTCGACGAGACGTTCTTCGGCGACGCGGGCCGCTTCCCCAACGGAGCGAACATCCAGGAGCGGTACTCGCAGTACCTGCCCGCCTACGAACTCAACTCGGTCCAGGCGCAGTCCGACATCGCGCGCTCGGGCCAGGACGGCATCTCGACGCTGCCCAACACCGAGGACCTCGACGGCGACGCCGCCCCGGACGTCACCGACGCGTACCACCGGTACGAGATTCCTCTCGACCGCGCGGGCCTGCTCAACAGCCCGTTCTTCCAGAACGTGATCCCGATCGAGACGGGCCGCTCGGCCGGCGAGTCGTACTACCTGCTCCGCATTCCCGTCCGGACGGAGAACCGCACGACCGTCGGGCTGGAGCGGGACGACTTTTCGCGCATCAGCACGATCCGCGTCTGGACGACCGGCCACGCCACACAGGCGACGATCCGCATCCCATCGTTCCAGCTCGTCGGCAGCCCGTGGCTGCAGTCCGAGCGCGTCGGCGGCACCGAGGATGTCGGCGGCGCGCCTCCCGGGATCGAGCCGCGCCTCTTTGTCGCGACGGTCAACAACGAGGAGTCGCCGACGACGTATGCCCGCCCGCGCCAGGCCGTCTACCGCACGACGGCGCAGGCGTCCGTTCAGGGAACGGCCGGCGGCCTTGCCCGCGAGCAGTCGCTCGTCCTCCGCGCCGAGGAACTCGCAGACGGCCGCACGGCCGGCATCCAGCGCTCCTACACGACGCGCCCGCTCGACCTCACGCGGTACCAGAACCTGCGGATGTATGTCCACGGCCACGGCTTCGAGCGCTCGGACTCGATGCGCGTCGTGATCCGCATCGGCGACGACGAGACGGAGAACTACTACGAGTACGAGCAGCCGATCTACCCGTTCGAACTCGACGAGGCCGCCCGCATCGACGTCGACGACGTGCGCGCGGACAGCCTCTGGCAGACCGCTACGGGGACGCGCCCGGACCGCAACTCGGTCAACATCCTCCTCTCCGAGCTCAACAAGCTCAAGGTCGCCCGCGACGCGGCTGGCGCCCCGCTGGACGCCGTCTACCCCAGCCCCGGCAGCCCGACGGCCCGGCCCGAGGGCGCACCGCCTGGGGCGCGCATCTCGATCCGTGGCCAGCCTTCGATCCAAGACGTCCGCTCGGTCGTGCTCGGTGTCCGCAACGGCGTCGGCGGCCGCGTGACGCCCGTGGACACGGTCGAGGTGTGGTACAACGAGCTCCGCGTGAGCGGCTACGACGAAGAGGCCGGCGCGTCGGGCTTCCTGGTTGCCAACGTCACCCTGGCGGACATCGGGGCGGTACAGGCACGCTTCAGCCAGACGCAGGACGGCTTCGGTGGCCTCTCGGGCGGCCTGGGCGAGCGCGAGTTCGCCGACCGCACGGCCGTCTCGATCACGTCCAACTTCAACGCGCACCGCCTGCTGCCCGCCCGCTTCGGGTGGTCCATCCCGGTGAGCTACTCGCTGACGGCCAACGAGGCCACGCCGCGCTACGACCCGCGCCGCGGCGACATCCGCCTGACGGACCTCGTCGAGCAGACGCTCGACGACTCGACGGCGAGCGCCCCGCCGCAGGCCGAGCGCGAGATCGCGGCCGCAGCGATCGTCGAGCGAGCGCAGACGGTCACGGGGACCCGCAACTTCCGCATCCAGCTCTCGAAGTCGGGCAGCCGCTCGCCGTGGCTGCGCTACACCCTCGACGGCCTCTCGGCGGCGTACTCGTCCACGGCCCAGACGGCCCGCGACCCGTCCAACGCCTTCAACGACGCCGACTCGTGGGCGGCGAACCTGAACTACCGCGTCGCAGTCCCGCGGCCCAAGACGGTCCTCCCGTTCTGGTTCACGCGCGGCATCCCCGTGGTGCGCGCGCTCTCGGGCTTGCGCCTCAACGTCCTTCCGCAGACGCTCAGCTTTGCGACGGACGCCCGCCGCAGCATGTCGCAGATCCAGACGCGGCTCCTCACCGAGACGCTCGGCGAGCCCGACTCCGTCTCGGCCTTCCGCACGCGCACGCGCCGGACGCAGCTGTTCGACCACAGCCGGCAGACCGACCTCCAGTACAACCCCTTCCCGTTCCTCCAGCTCAGCTACGGCTCGAACACGGACCAGGACCTGGGTGCGGCCGGCCAGAACGAGTCCTTCCGGATCCTCGTCCGCGACTCGACGGGCCGCTACCAGACCTTCGATGTGAGCCCGGAGGTCGCACGCGACTCGAACAGCGTCGTGCGGCAGTTTTTCGGGATCGACAACAGCGCGGCTGCCTTCAATGGGCTGACGGTCCTCGGCGGGCAGGAACTCGGCGTCGTTCCGGTCGGGCAGGTGCTCTCGGGCATCCTCTCGGGCGAGCGCGATGTCCGGACGCGGTCCTACTCGCAGTCGCTCACGGCCGCGCTGCGCGTCAGCACGGCGCGTGTGCGGTGGCTCTCGTGGATCCGCCCGCAGGCGATCAGCTACCAGGCCGCCTACCAGTGGTCCGATATCCCGATCGCGTCGCAGCCCCTGCTCGACGTCTCGGGCGCCGGGACGCGCGTGCAGCTTCAGACGGGCCTCCAGCTCGTCCCGACTGAGTTCTGGCGCCTCTTCCCGTTCTACCGCCGCATCGAGGCCGCATCCGGACGCGGCGGGGCCGGCGCCAGCGGGCGCGGCCGCCAGCCGGCTCCGTCCGACACGTCGGCGGCGCGGCGCGGGTTTAACCCTGCCGCCCTCGGGCGTGGGCTCTTCCTCGCGGCGACGGGCCTGACCGATGTCTCCGTCACGTACCGCGGGTCGTTCTCGTCCAGCGCCGGCGGCCTCGTCGGGGACAGCTACAGCCTCCTCTCGGGCCTCACCGGCGCTGCGCCCGGTCTGGGCTACCGCCTCGGGTTCGCCCGCTCGCTCTCGCTGGACCGGCGCCTGACGGACCCGACGGTCAACCTCCAGTACAACGACCTGCTCGAAGACCGCCACGCCATCGACGCCCGCACGACCGTCGAGCCCTTCCCGCTGCTCCGCATCGGGCTGACGTGGCAGACGTCGTTCGGCGCGACGGCACGGCTGCCGTACGCCTACACCGACGGCGGCGTGACGGCCCTGCCGGCCGAGCGCATCGGCTCGGGCGAGTCGACGATCTATGCCTTCGGAGGCTCCTACGAGTCGCTTCTGGCGCGCCACGAGCAGCGCTTTCTCGACGACACGGCGGGCGGCACGTCCGGTACGCCGTACGAGTCGGAATTCTTGCTGCGGACGGGCATCGCCGAGGACTTCCAGGCCGAGTTCGCGCATGGTATTGGCGCCTTCGGGCCGCGCGGCCTGTTTCCGATTCCCGTCCCGGGCTGGGACATCTCGTACTCCGGCCTGGGCAACCTGCCCCTTATCAAGCGCATCGCGCAGCAGATCACGCTCCGCCACAACTACTCGGCGACGAGCCAGGCCGACTACACGTCGTTCTTCGCCACGAACGAGCAGCCGCGGCA
Organism: Rubricoccaceae bacterium; assembly: GCA_036388235.1. Taxonomy (GTDB): domain Bacteria; phylum Bacteroidota; class Rhodothermia; order Rhodothermales; family Rubricoccaceae; genus DASVSE01. Next base: position 4,735 of record DASVSE010000445.1, read on the forward strand.
GGTCGTCGTCGGGAGCGGGGCGTCGGCGACCCGGTTCGACCTCGTCTCCGCGACGCCCGCCGACGGGTCGGCCTCGTCCGAGGCCAGCGTCGTGACGGTCAACGAGCGGTTCCAGCCGCTCCTCGGCGCCTCGGTCGGGCTCCGCGGCGGGATCCAGGCCGACGTGACGTGGAACCGATCCAACCTGTACACGCTCCAGACGACGTCCAACACGCTGACGGAGAAGGCGATCGAGGACGTGTCGGTCCAGCTGAGCTACGCCAAGACCGGGCTCCGGCTCCTCGGGCTCCGGCG
>DASVSE010000446.1:0-3849 GCA_036388235.1 Rubricoccaceae bacterium
CGGGGCGAGGCCGTAGACCGGGATCGGCGCCTGGCGGCCGAGCAGCCACAGCTTCTCGATGAGCAGCGGGAAGCCCGCGATGTGGTCCGGATGCTCGTGCGTCAGCACGACGGCCTCGATGTCGGCCGGGGCCAGCCCGGCGATCAGCATCCGCTGGACGGCGTCGGCGCCGCAGTCGACGAGGAAGAAAGCGCTGGCGTGCTCGAAGGCCAGCATCGTCGTCGTGCGGTCGGGCGACGAGCAGGCGGAGCCGGTGCCGAGAAAGTGGACGGTCATCGAAGGGGCGCAGCGGAACCGAAGGATAGCGCCGTCCCGCACGTAGGCGTGCGCCGGATTACCGCCTGCGCTGCACGACGTAGGCGCAGAGCGCCACGAGCGCGTCACGGGCGTCGGACGCGGGAAAGGCGTCGAGCCCGGCCGCGGCCTCGGCGGCGAGGGATTCCATGCGGGCCCGGGCATAGGCCGCACCGCCGTGCTCGGTCACAAACCGGACGACCTCGGCCGTCTCGGCCCGGCTCTTGCGCCGCTGCCGGACGAGGCGCCGGATGCGTGTGCGGTCCGCGGCCGTGGCGCGGTCGAGCGCGGCGATGAGCGGCAGCGTCATCTTGCGCTCCTGCAGGTCCAGCCCGACTGGCTTGCCGGCCGCGGCCTCGGCGTCGTAGTCGAAGAGGTCGTCGCGGATCTGGAAGGCCAGCCCGAGGGTCTCGCCGACAGCCGTCGCGCGCTCGACCTCGGCTGCGCCCGCGCCGGCCGACATCGCGCCGATGGCCATGCACGCCGCGAGGAGGGAGGCCGTTTTGTCGGCGATAATGCGGAAGTAGGCTGCCTCGGACGTGTCCAGCGTCCGCGCCTTTTCGATCTGGTACAACTCGCCCTCGGACATGCGGCGGACCGCTGTCGAGACGGTCGTGAGCAGGTCCACGTCACCGGCGTCGAGCGCGAGCAGGAGGCCGCGGCTGAGCAGGTAGTCGCCGAGGAGAACGCCGACCTTGTTCTTCCAGAGCGCGTTGACGCTCGCGAGCCCGCGCCGTGTCTCGGCCTCGTCGACGACGTCGTCGTGGACGAGCGTCGCCGTGTGGAGCAGTTCGACGAGGGCGGCGCCGCGGTAGCTTTTTTCGGTCACGCCGCCCGTCATCTGGGCGGCGAGGAGGACGAGCGTCGGGCGGATCTCCTTCCCTTTCTGGCGCAGCAGGTACTGCGTGACCGTGTCGAGCAGGCGGACGTCCGAGCGCATCGCGCGCCGGAAATGCGTCCGGAAGTGCGCGAGATCGGTCTCGACGGGCGCTCGGAGAGCGGCGAGGCCGGACCGTTTCGCGGCAGGGACGGTGGGAGCGAGCGTGGCGGGCATCGGAGAGGTTTCAGTCCGGACTGAAAGATCGTACCCGACGCGAGCCCGTAGGGTCCCGCCCGATGCGGCCAGACTTAGGCGCCGAGACCCGGCCACAGGTGACGGCCGACGGCGCACCGGGCACAGCGGCCTTCGTCGCAGTAGTCCCGGGCGAGGGCGTGCGCGCCCTGAGCGTCGAGGGCGCGGCGGAGGGGCGTGCCCGCATCGCGGAAGCCGTCGGTGATGCGGTCGCGGGCAGCGGGGAGGCGGGCGACGGTGTCGAGGACGCGGGCGTCGAGGTCGGCGTCGCCGCGGAGGTCTGCGTCGAGCATCAGGACGGGGGCGACGGCGTTGACGAAAGCGTCGCGGGCGCGGTCGGCGCCGAGGCGCGGCGTGGCGTCGGCGGGCGTCGGGCGGAGCAGGTCGAGGGCGGCGTCAGGGCCGTCGGCGAGGGCGAGGGCAAAGCGGGCGACGGCGTCGGTGCGGAGCGCGCCACCGGGAGCGACGAGGGCCGCGGCCTGGGCGAGGCGCGTCCGCGGAGCATTGGCGGGGCGGCCCGACCGGCGCCACGCCTCGCGGGGCATCGGCACGAGGCCCGCCGGAGCGAGGATGGCCCAGCGCTCGGCCAAGCCGTGGGGCGCGAGCGGCGTCGTGAGTCCGGCCGCGCCAACGACGAGGGCGAGCACGTCGGCCGGGTCGTGGAGCGTGCGGACGACCCCGAGCGGCAGGCGGGCGGCGAGCGTCTCCATCGCGTCGGCGTTGTCGGCGTAGCCGAGCGCGCGGAAGACGCGGCCGACGAGGAGTGCTCCGAGGTCGGGCCGGCGGCCGTAGGCACGGCCGAGTGCGGCCGCGCGGGACCGGAGGCGGGCGGCACCGAGCGCGCGGAGCCAGTCGGTTGTGAGCGCGGGCGGGACCTCCAGCCAGCGGGTGCGGCATCGCGGGGCCGCATCGGGCGCCGTCGCGAGGTCTCGGACGACAGCGGCGAGGCTGCGGTCGAGGTGCGGCAGCAGGACGAGTTCGGGCAGAGCCGATCCGTCGGCCCGGCGGAGCGTGCCGGTGCGGGCATCCGCGCTCAGCACCACGTGAAGGATCACGCGGCTGTACGCCGGGTCGGTGTGGTGCCCGTGCCGTTCCCAATCCGCGCTCGTGCGGTGGATCTCGACGTCGCCGGCCCACGCGAGGCCGGCGATGTGAACGAGCGCGCCGGAAAAGTCGGGGCCGGAGGCGCGGTTGAGGCGGCCCGTGCGGACGATCCGGACCGCGTCGCCCTCCGTTGTCTGCAGGTTCTCGTGGTTGAAGAGGCCGCGGCCCCATGCGTGCTGCACGACGGCTTCGGGAACCGCATCGAGTCCTGGTTCGGAGACGACGAGCGGCTCGACCGGCCAGACAGTCCACCCGGCGACGACGGCTGGCGGGGCGGGGGAGAAGACGGGCACGGGCGGTGCGGCGTGTCTCGCCCAAGACTCGCCGCGCGGCGCGATCTAACCTGCGGCCGGGCCGTCGCCGGGTCCGTCTGTCGCCTCGGCGATGCCGTCGGCGAGGGCGGCGTCGAGGAGCCACGTCAGCTCGCCGTTCTCGGGACGCACGCGGCCGGCGGGGGGAGGGTCCGTGGAGAAGACCGCGGCGAGGGCGTCGCGCTTGCCCGCGCCGGTCGCGGCGATGAGCGTCAGGGCGGACCGGCCGAGGACGGGCAGCGTCAGCGTGATGCGGTCACGAACGGCCATGCCGTCCGGGGCCTCGGTCGCGACGACGCGGCGGTTCTGCTCGGCAAGGGCCGGGCTGCCGGGGAAGAGCGATGCGACGTGGCCGTCGGGGCCCATGCCGAGGTGGAGCACGTCGAAGCGGGCCGGGGCCGCGCCGAAAAACTCTTCGAGGCACGCCTCGTAGCGCCGCGCGGCCTCGGCCGCACCGCGCTCACCCTCGATGCGGCGCACGTTGGAGGCGGGGATGCGAGCCGGGCCGATGAGCGTCCGCTGTGCCATGCCGGCGTTGCTGTCGGGGCTGTCGGGGCCGACGGCGCGCTCGTCGCCCCAGAAGAGGTGGACCCGGTCCCACTCAATGCCTTCGGCGGCCGCGAGGCGGGCGTAGGCTGGCTCGGGCGTGGAGCCGCCGGTGAGGCAGAGCGTAGCACGAGCGCGCGTGCCGAGGACGGCCCGCAGCCGGTCCGCGGTACGGTCGGCGAGGGCGTCGGAGACGTCTGCCGCTGTCGGCAGGATGACGATGGACATGAGGCGGGCGGGCGGGGCCCTCGAAGGTACAGAACGGGGGCGGCCGGGCCCGTGCGAGACCTCGCGGTCCTCGCCGGATGTGCTTGGCTCTACGTCACTCCGAGCGAGAGTGAATGCGGCCGACCGGGCTACTGCGCCAGGCGGTCCGCTTCGACGGGGCCGGACGTGCCCGAGGCATAGGGGTGGACCTCAAGGCCGGCATGGTCCAGCAGGGGCTCGTAGAGGCGCCAGGCCTGCTCGGCTTCGTCGGCGTGCACAAACAGAGTCGGGGCGCCCGTGGCGGCGTCGCGCAGG
>DASVSE010000447.1:0-2878 GCA_036388235.1 Rubricoccaceae bacterium
CCAGAAAGCCTGTGCTGGCCCGATATAGCGCCCCGCGCGGCCCGTTGCGACGCCCGCCGTCGAGTAGTAGGCGTAGTTGCCCAGGCCGCCGTTGGCGGCCGGATCCCACACGACCGCCGTTGCCGTGAACCGCCCGGCGGACTGCACAGCGTGCCAATCGATGGGTGCGGCGTACGGGTTGCCGAGCAGGTTGAAGCGCCGCTGGGCGTCCGAGGGCGCGTACGAGAGGACGCTCACGACGTCGCCGCCTGGCTCGCGGCCGCTCACGTCCCAGACAGTCGGCAGCCGCGGCGTGCCTGTCCCGGGCTGAGTGGCATAGGCGTAAAGGAAGTATCCCGAGCCCGAAGCCATCGGCTGGAGAAAGTTGGTCACGCCCACGAAGCGGCTCGCGGCGGGCTGCGCCGGGTCCCAGGCGAGCACGTTCGGTTGCCCCGTCTCGTACGTCGCGCCGGTTGCACCCTGCGTCAGGAAGTCGTCGTTAAGCGACTGGAACGTCGTCACGAGAGGAGCGGCGACCATGCGCCAGCCTGCGCCGTCGAGGTGCGGCCGCTCGAAGGTGACGGTGGACGTAAGCGTGGACCCGTTGCCGGAGAGGGCTGCGAGCCGCGTGACCGTGCTCCCGCTGACGGTCGGGGCGAGACGGAGCGTGAACCCGGCGGTCGCGAGGTCGCCACCGGAGGCGCCGAGCACACCGAACACGTCGAGGTTGCGGCTCAGCGTAAGCGTCCCGCTCGCGAGGTCGAGCGAGCCCGCCTGCGAAATCGTCACGTCGCCGACGAGGCGGGCCGTGCCGGCACTCCGGACGACCGACGCGAACACGGTCGGCGAGACCGTGCCCCCAGGGTCGGACGAGACGACGGCCGCCGTGCCGGAGGGCTTCTCCAGCGAGAGCGACTGCACGCGCTCGCCGGGCGGAAGCTGGAGCCGCTGCGTCCCGGCGCCCGTCAGCGCGAACCCACCGGTCCCGACGAGGGCAGTCGTCACGGTGACGTTCGTCGGCGTCGCGAGAATGTCGTCGGTGAGGTCGAGCGTGCCGAACGTGAACGTGGCTGTCCCGAGCGAGTCGAGCACGAGACGCCCGCCGGATTTCTGGACGCGCATCCGGACGATGGTCTGGGGCGAGTTGGCACGGAACCGCTGGGCCGTCTGGCTGCCCGCGAAGACGAGTGTCCCCGTCGTGGCGCTGATCTGGCACGTGGCACAGACGTCGAGCCCCTGCCACGTCCACACCTCGGTGATGTTCGAGGAGGCCCGGATGCGGACCGTCGTCGTCGCACCACGGAGCCGAATGTCGCCCGCAACGGCGAGCATTTCGTCGGGGGAGCCCACACCGCTCGGCGCCGAGCGGTTCGCCGCAATCCGGCGCGCGATCTGCGCCTCGGAGTCCTCGGCCGGATCGGCGGATCGAACAGGCAGCCGGGGCGGGGCCGTCTCGGGAAACGGAACGCCGATCCGGGCGAATGCCGCGCGGATCGGCGCATCGCTCGCCTGGTCGTCGGACTGGGCGGCGGCCGGGCGCGTGGCGAGGAGGGCGGCCAGCCCGAGGGCGAGCGCGAGAGGTCGGGTCATGACAGGGGCAGTGTGGCGAGAGGAGGGCGAGGACGTCCGGTCAGGGACGCGAAGCCTCCAGCGACGCCGTCATGGTCTGGCCCGACGGGCGGGCCGGGGTGATCCGGGCCAGCACCGCCTCGATCTGCGCCATCCGCTCGGCGGCGACCACGCGCTCGCCCCGCAACGCCGCGACCTCTGCGCGAAGCGCGGCGATCTCGGCGGCCTGCGCCTGCGTCCGCGCTTCGAGGGCAATCACGCCGGCGAGGTTGACTCCGTCGAAATCGCCCGTGTTGATTGTCGTCTCGTCGTCGTTGAGTCCGAGCGGCCCGGCGACGAGGCGCTGCCAGTCCTGCGCCATCGGGCCGGCGTGGCGGACCGTCCGGTCCTCCTCGGCGAGGTAGCGCCACGTCGAAACGGGGAGCTGCGCGAGGCGGCCGAGCAGCGCCTCGCCATCGAGGGCGACGATGTGCTCCTTGAGCGTGCTGTCCGAGACCATCGTCCAGGACCCGGACCCCCCGGCGATCGTCACGCCGGCCGTCTCGGTGGCGTTCGTGTACAGCCGGTAGCCGCCGGCGTAGCGGGCGCTGAACTGGTTGTTGGCGGTCGCCTCAAGTGAGTCCGTCGTCGAGGCGTCCCCGATGACGAAGGCGCCGGTGCGGCCGTTGGCTGATGCGCGCTGACCGATCGCGACGGCGTAGTCGGCGTCGGCCGTGACGCGGTACCCGAGAGCGACGGCGCCCTGGCCGTAGGCGCGGGCCTGGAACCCGATGGCCGTGCAGAAGGCGCCATTGCAGCGGCTCTGGTTGCCCGCCGTGAAGCCGGCCGTCCCCGTCGCGACGTTCGACGTCCCGAATGCCGCGCCACTGACCCCCGTCACGCGGTTCCGGTCGCCCATCGCAAAAGAGTAGTTGGCACTCGCGACAGTGTTGGCGCCACCGGCCCACGAGTAGAACCCGAGGTTGGACTCGTCCCACGCGGTCGGCTCCGCTGAGTTGACTCCGCCTGCACGGAACGCCCCCCTGAACGGGTACCACATCATGCGCTCGCCTTCGCCCGAGGCGGGAATAAGGCCGATCCCGAGCCGTCCTATCGCGACAAGGCCACCGCCGTCGTCGACCCGGAACACGGACCGGGCAAGGCTCTGGCAGCTGGGCTCTCCGCCCGAGTCGCAGGTCGCGCGGACGTCGAGGACGGCCTGAGCCTGGGCAGGAGCCGCCCCGATCCAGGCGGTGAGGGTAACGAGGGCGGTAAACAGGCGCATGGGAGCAGGGAAGCAGCTTCGAGGAGGAACAGCGGGAAGACGTCGAATCCGCAGTCCGCGAGCGCG
>DASVSE010000448.1:0-2421 GCA_036388235.1 Rubricoccaceae bacterium
CCGGTCGATGGCAGCGGCGAGCCGCTCGTTGCCCGCTGGACTGGCGGCGCGCTGACGCTCCCGCAGTTCGAGGCCGCCTTCGAAGCCACCGAAAGTGCGCTCTCGGACTCGGTGATGACCGTCCCCGAGCGGCGTCTCGACTTTCTCGAGCGCTACGTCGACTTCCAGCTCAAGGTCCTCGCCGCGCGCACGGCCGGCTACGACCGAGACTCGGCCTACCTCGCCGAGGTCGCCGAGTACCGCGACCAGCTGGCTGGCCCCTACTTCACGGACCGCCAGATTCTCGACGAGATTATCCGTGACGTCTACGACAAGCAGGCCGAGCAGGTATCCGCCCGTCATCTGCTGATCCGCGTCGGGCCGTACGCGCCTGCGCCGGACACGCTCGCCGCCTACACGCGCGCCGCCGCCATCCGCGACTCGATCGCCGCCGGCGCGTACACGTTCGAGGCCGCCGCGCGTCGGTACTCGCAGGACCCGAGCGTCGCCCAGAACGGCGGCGCCCTGGGCTTCTTTACTGGTGGCCAGACGGTCCTGCCGTTCGAGGACGCGGCCTACAACACGCCCGTCGGCGGGACGGCCGGGCCCGTCCGGACGCAGTTCGGCTTCCACCTGCTGGAGATCATGGACCGCCGGCCGACGCCGAGCCAGGTCCGCGCCCGCCACATCCTCATCCGCCCGACCGGCGGGACCGCCGCCGACACGGCCGCTGCCCGGACCGAGATCGAGGCGCTTGCGGCCCGCATCGCGGCGGGCGAGAGCTTCGAGGCCCTCGCGCGGCAGTACTCCCAGGACCCCGGCTCCGCCCCGCAGGGCGGCGACCTCGGCGTCTTCGGCCCGGGCCGCATGGTGCCGCAGTTCGAGCAGGCCACGTTCGCGCTCCAGAACCCCGGCGACGTCTCGGCGCCGGTCCAGACGCAGTTCGGGATTCACCTTGTCCAGCTCGTCGAGCGCGTCCCGCGGCCGACCTTCGAGGAGTCCTACGACGAGCTCCGCCAGACGGCGCTGCGCCTGCCACGGACGGCTCTCAAGCGACGCGCCCTCGGGCGCCAGTTTCGCCAGGAGAACGGCGGCCGCTTCGACCCGGCACCCGTCCGCGCCGCCCTCGCGCAGTTCCCCGAGGACTCCGCCTACGTCCGCGCCACGCGCGACGGCTTCGGCGCGCTCGGCGAGGCCACGTTCGCCGTCATCGGCGATACGGTCCTGACGGTCTCGCGCCTCCAGGACGTCTTCCGCCGGACGCGCGTCGCCGAGAACCCCGTCGAGACGCTCGTCGCCGTCGCCGAGGACTACGCCGACGAGCGCTCGGTCGAGCAGGCCGTCGCGGCTCTCGAAACGCGCGACCCCGAGTTCGCGCGCGTCTTCCGCTCCTACGCCGACGGCGTGCTCTACTTCCGGGCCGCCGAGGACAGCGTCTGGACGCCCGCCAAGGACGACACGGACGGCCTCCGGGCCTACTACGGCGCCCACCGCGGCCAGTACCGCTGGCCGGACCGCCGCCGCGCCCTCGCTTTCCGCACGCCGGGGGATTCGATTCTCCAGGTCGTCACGGACGCGCTCAACGCCGGCCGCTCGCCCCAGGACGTCTTCGCCGAGTACGGCGGCGGCCGCTTCAACCTGCGCCTGGACACGGTCTACGTCTCGGACTCGACGCAGACGGCTCTCGACCGCGTTCTCGGGCTCAGCCCGGGCGAGAACTCGGGCGTCGTCGCCGAGCGCAGCCGCCTCGCGGTCTACGTCTTCGAGGCGATCGAGCCCGCCCGCGAGAAGACGTTCGAGGAGGCGCGCGCCGAGCTCATCTCGGGGTACCAGACCGATCTCGAACGCGCGTGGGAGGCGCGCCTCCGCGCCCGCTACGACGCTGAGACCTTCCCGGACCGCGTGCCGCCCGTCGGGCCGCCGCCGGCGCCCGTGACGGAGGCGACGCGCGTCGGCGGGTGACGCGCGCGGCGTTGGTCGCCCTCGGCACCGTCCTCGTCGGGTCGGCCGCGCTTGCCGCGTGCCGGCCCGATGGCCAGTCGGACCGCCCGGCGTCAACATCGGCCATCGCGGCCCAGGTCGGGGACGCGGTTCTGACCGAGGCCGACGTCGCCCGAACGCTTGCGGCCGTCCCCGCCGGCATCGACCGTGCGGAGGCGCGCCGGCAGATTGTCGAGCCGTGGGTCCGGCGGGAGTTGCTCGCGCAGCACGCCCGCGCAACTGGCCTCGCGGGCCAGCCCGACGTCCGCCGCCGCCTCGCCGACGCCGAGCGGGCCGTCCTCGAAGCCGCCGTCCTCGACCGCCTCGCGGATCAGACCGTGGCGACGGACGCCCAGATTGCGGCCTACTACGCCGCGCATCCCGACGACTTCACCTCCACCGAGGAATCCGTCCGCGTGCGCCACCTGCTCGTCCGCGGGGGCGTCGGCCGGGCCAGAGCAG
>DASVSE010000449.1:0-1515 GCA_036388235.1 Rubricoccaceae bacterium
GCGAGCCGTTCGACGTCCTCACCTACGGCGACCTCGTCCCGGGCTCCATCTCTGCCGACGCCGACGCGACCGAGCAGGGCGTAACGACGCTGACGGACGACGACGACAACCCCGATGGCCCGACGGACGGCCGCGAGGACACCAACGCGCTCACGCCCGACGAGGACGCCGACCGCCTCGCGCGCGCGCACCACGCGGCCCTCCTCCACGACGAGTTCGACCTCTCGCTCGCCGAGGTCGCCCGGATCTTCGACGAGTCGCTCAAGTCGACTGCGGAGAGCCTCGGCCTTGCCCGAACGACGCTCCGCCAGCGGATCGGCTCCGAGGAAGACTTCTCGGGCGACGACCCCGCCGTCGACTCGTACACCGGCGACCCGCTCCCCGACCGGGGATGACGCACCGGCGGGTGAGGTCGCCCGCCGCCACGCCGGCCTTTTCGGATTCCCCTCTACCCTCTCCTTACCTCCCCTTAATGAGCACCACGCTGGCCCCCGACACCCGCGACGCCCTCCTCAGCGAGCTCCGCCGCCGCACGACGACTCCGGGATTCCACTTTCTCACCTCGGACCACCTCACGCGTCTCAACGAGACGACCTCGGACGGCGCCCCCGTCGTCAGCCTGTACCTCTCGCTCTCCCCGGAAATGCGCCGCGGCAACGCGTGGGAACAGGCCTTCCGCGACGTGTCCAATCAGGCGCTCGGGCAGGCTGGCGCGCATACCGCCGCCGTCCAGGCCGAGCTCGACCGCATTCGTGAAACGCTCGAAGGTGGCCTCCCCCGCACGGGCCGCGGCGTCGCCTTCTTCGCCTGCGAGTCCATTGGCCTCTTCGAGCGCCTCGGGACGGCCATCGACCTGCCGACATCGGTTCACGTGGAGCAGAACCCGTACATCCGGCCACTCGCGCGCGTGCGCGACGAGAACGACCGCTTCGTGATCGCGCTCGTGTCGGCCCATCAGAGCCGCTTCTTCTTTGCCCAGATCGGGCTCGTCGAGGAGGTGTACACGCTCGACGGCGAGGAGCTTGCCGTGACCGATACCGTGACGAAGGACCAGCGCCAGGACATCAAGGCCGACCTGCGGCGCGCGCAGGCGCAGAAGTCTGCGCATGCCGTACAGCTGATCTGCAAGACGCTCGACGCGCGCCACGTCGTCTACTCGGCCCCGCCCGACATGGACGCCTCGTTCACCGACGCCCTCGACCAGCCGACGCGCCAGAAGCTGGCCGGCCACTTTGCCTGCGAGATCCACGCCTCGACGGCCGAGGTCGCCGCGGCCGCCGAGGCCATCCAGCGCGAGACCGAGGCGCGCGAGGAGATGGAAACGCTGGCGCGCGTCGAGGCCCAGCTTTCGACGCGCGCTGTCGCTGGCCTCACGGACACGCTGGACATGCTGAACCAGCAGCGCGTGATGACGCTCGTCGTCGACGACGCCGCGCTCGTTCCGGGCGGCCTCGTCCCCATCGACGGCGCGGCCGACCTGCTGACGGAGCAGACTGGCGGCACCTACGCCGCGAC